>CAVHIG010000050.1:0-4507 GCA_963636105.1 Anaerovoracaceae bacterium | reverse complement strand
CGGTTGGAGTGCCGGAACCATCTTCAAGATAGTGGAAAGAACCTTCGATTGCAAGATTTCTCATGGTTCCGTTGACTTCCACCTGCTCATAATCATAAGTACCCGGCGGAATGATCCACGACAGGACTGCTACGATGACAACCATCGCAAATACGATGATCCATGTGTTTGGCATAGTAAATTTCTTTTTCTTCGTATCATTTAGATTGTCTGACATGATAAATACTCCTTTCTCTACAATCATTTATAATAATAAAATAATACGATAAACTGGATTAGCGATTTCTATGTAAACTCAAAATTAACATGTACCTGCATCTCACCTGCGCGAAGCAAGCATCTTCCAAGAGCAAATACGGTATCAATATTCAGCTTGTCGTCCAAAAGGACAATGTCCGCATCAGCGCCCGCCGCCAAAATGCCTTTTGAAGGATAGAGTTGCAATGCTTTTGCCACATTTTCGGTCGCAGGCTTTAGTGCTTTTTCCAACGGACAAGCATGCACCTGTACCATTGCCTTGATGGTTTCATGCAGCGCACTTATGCTCGCTGCGGTAATTCCAATCATTTCCTTCTTTTCGTTCCATATCGGCAGACTGCCGTTGCTGTCGGTGCTGATGGTCATCAGACCTTCCGGAATTTCGTCGAGTGCCTTGCATAAAAGCATTGTACGGTTATACATATCGTCTGGGTCGCAGGTGAAGTCTACATAACCTCCACGCTGAGCAAATTTCAGTGCATGCTCATATTTTGGTGCCAGATGTGTCGGGCGAAAATTGGAAATCGGAATTTCTGACTGTTCCAGAGCCTCAAAGATGATATTCAGCGGATTCTTGCCGCTGCCAGTATGCAGATGGACAATCCCTGGTTTTCCTGAGAGCATCCCTGCAACTCTGGCATCCGAAGCAAGCTTGATCAGGGATTCCGTTGTCATATTGGCAGAGCGATGGTCGGCGATGGCAATTTTTACACCGATGATTTCATCCACAAACGTGATGTCATCCATCACACTACCGGTCAGTGTCGGCGACGGATAGTTATAATTACCGGTCAGGCAATAAGCGGTCAAGCCGAATTCTTTCAGAGCCTTCGTTTTAGCGACCAGATTTTGGATGTTTCTGGTCGTACCATCTGTGCCGAGCAAACCGACCAGCGTCGTAACACCGGCTTTTACAGGCTCACTGAATTTCAAAGGTGGTACCTGTGTGATGAAGCTACCTTCACCGCCGCCACCGCAGACATGCACATGCTGGTCTATGTATCCCGGAATGGCCGTCATACCATGCCCGTCTACAATCACCAGATCATCAAAGCGGCAATTGATATGCGTATCAATCTTTTCGATTTTTTTATTCGCAATCAAAATCTCACTTGGCTGCCAGCTACCGTCACGATACACCCTTACATTCTTGATAAGTTGTATCAAATGAACCCCCTCCTTTTTTCGTCTATCGATGCATCATTTTGTTGATATAGTGAGCAAAATATGTGCCAAATGTCATCACTTTGTAAAGGACCTATGACTTCATCACTAGCGAAACGATAGAATGTTGAAAATTCACTTTGTTTCACTGTCGTCAAAAAAAGAAGATACCCGAACAGGTAAACTGAAAAGAACTAATTCAAGCGCATAATGGATGATTTTCATCCATTATAGTCGCCCATTTGCGCTCTATTGGATGCTTTAATGGGTGGTTTCTTCAATAATCGATACCGCGCGCATCCTTCATTACGACAATTACACATGATTAGGTTGAATTATGCCCTCAAAAGTGCTAAGATGTCATTGTGCAAAAAATCACGACGATAGATATAAAAAAATTTCAAAGGGAGTTCAGAATGGGGAGATTAGTTTTTAAAGGCCGTCTGCAGGCCTGTGCAGAGGCCACATTAAAGGGTTGCAGGCTTTGGCTGATTGCGATTATGCTGCTTTTGCTCAGCATTATTTCGGCAACAGCATCCTATGCCGCGACCGAGACTTATGATACGTACAAAATTTATTATAACAACAGGGATACAGGCCTCATGGGCTTCTATGTAAAAGGCACGCCATATATGCCGGTCTCAGCTATAGAAAGCGGCACATACCTTGCGAAAAACAGCGCCGTCAGTGTAGATGTAGCGAATATGAAGCTCACAATCGATACGAGCAAGCTGAATATACTTATGGCGGATGATGAGACCACAGATTTTATAAAAAAATATGCGGGTACTACATACATTCCGCTGAAAAAGCTAAATGACGTCATTTGCTTTCCTCTAAACGCTGCAGGCCAGTTTTTCAACGTGAGCAGCACCGTAAAGGGCGGTTCTATAAAGCTCACATCCTATACGGGCAAGGAGACAGTAGCCCGCGTAAACAGCGCAAAGGCCACCGCCTGCGCCTCGCTCCTCGATGAAAGCGCGAGTGCGGATCCCGGAGAAACCCTCGCAGTTTCCGCAAATCAAAGAATATACATACTCGAAGAGCTCGATAATCTATACAAATTCAAGACTTCAGGGGGCGATGTGGGATACATAGACAGAGACTATGTGACACTATCTGACGTGGATCTCTCGGGAGTTGACTTCTATGCGCCTAAGAAGGACAAATTTGTCCCGGAAAGCGGCGAAAAATTCACTCTGGCATGGCACTACGCCTCCACAGGCACGCCCGCAGCTCCCGCAAAATATAAGGGGCTCGACATCATGGCGCCCACCTGGTTTCATCTCATAGTAAACGGCAGCGGAAATGTCAAAAATACTGCGGACAAGGGTTATTCCGACCTTTGCCATGAGCGCGGCTATATGGTCTGGGCTACTGTCACAAACAGCATGTCCACAAAGGGCTCTACAAATTTTACGACTACGACCTTCAATACGGCAGAATACCTCTATCGCTCGGTAGCGCAATATATTTTCTACGCTTGCCTCTATGATGCGGACGGGATAAATATCGATTATGAGGATGTGAAGGATGCGGATGCCGCGGGTCTTGTGGAATTTACAAAGCTCCTGTGTGAGTATGCAAATCGCCAGGGCCTTGTGACTTCTATAGATACGCTGATTCCGAGTACCTGGAGTGTGGAATATGATAGGGACTCTCTGGCCGAATATGTGGATTATCTTGCGATAATGGCTTATGATGAGCATTACAGCGGAAGCACGGTGCCGGGCTCAGTATCCTCCATTCCTTGGGTGGAAACGGCGATACAGGCTACGATTGATGAAGGTGTGCCTGCTGAGAAGATTTTGCTCGGCGTGCCTATGTATACGAGGGTATGGTGCGTGAATTCTTCGGGAAAGATTGTTACGAAAAATGCCGCCTCCATGACCTGGGTGCAGAACAAAATCAAGTCTGCCGGGCTTACGACGACTTATCTTGAATCCAAAGGACAAAATTATGTGGAATATACGGATTCGTCCGGAAATCTCAATAAGATTTGGATTGAGGATGCCACATCCATGAAAAACAGAGCGAATCTTGTAAATAAATACGGGCTCGCAGGCGCCGCCGCATGGCAATATACGCAGGCTACAAGTGATATCTGGTCGATATTCTATAATAGCTTCTAAGCGGAGTTTGAAAATGTATGTATTTCAAAATTTGCAGAGAAAAAAACGGAGGCCACGAATCTTTGCGGCTCTCCGTTTGTTTTTTTTTACTGTAGCTTTGAATCCACAAATTCAAATATATCTGCCGGCTCGTCTAAGGTAGTGCCTGTGAAACCTTCCTTATTTACCAAATATCTCGCCGGTTTTCCGTCTCTCAAATCCGCAAGGTCATTCGCAAGTATGTAATCCATGCTGTTTTTATTGCAAAGCCTTGTCGCCACATCAAAAAGCTCTTCTTTCGAAACATTTTCGAGGAGCTTGCAGCCTATGAGAAGGCTCTGCGGATACCACTTGCGCAGTCTTGAAATAATTTTTGGAGTTAGACCGAGCTTTACAGTAAGATTTGCCTGATAGCTGCTTATCTTTGAACTGTTGTCGATTTTGTATTCATCCTCGCGTAGCATTGCCTCAAGCAATTCTTCTTCGCTTTTGATCTCATTTTTTTCAAGCTGTTTCCAGAGATATTTTGCCAAATCTTCCATCAGGAAAGTATAGTCTGCCTTATAATCTCCCACAGCCGATGCATGTATCACTGCGTCTGTCTTGCCGGCCATGCTCTGTATTTCGAGTGCACGTAGCATCTCCTGCGTCGTCTCCACATGGATGACCTCAAGATTTTCTGCTTTTTCATTATTTAGAAGACTTTCCGTGTTTACGGAATTATTGATTATCAGGCTCACTTCATAGCCTGCGTCTAGGAAATATCCCGCAAGAGCCTTGGACAGACTTCCCGTGGACATATTTGTGATCTTCATCACTTCATCTATAGGCTCATTTGTAGGGCCTCCCGTAATTACAACCTTTTTCATTCGTTTATTCTACCTTTCCGCGCAATCGCCTGCGCAAATTTCTATAAATGTATACTTTATCAAATTATTTGTTGTAAGGAAGATTTGGGGGTGGTAGCTGGCTGC
>CAVHIG010000049.1:0-13690 GCA_963636105.1 Anaerovoracaceae bacterium | reverse complement strand
GCATAATCCAGCAATAGCCTCATGGACTCCTCGCCGTATCCCCTGCCGCGAAGCGCAGGCTCTGCTATATATATCCTCGTAAGATCCATCGAATCCTCATGCCTTGAAATCCTTGTAAAGATTGCCCTGCCGATAGGTTTCTCTGTCTCCTTCAATATGATGGTAAATTGCATCACGCTCGGATCCTTTTCCCTGAGCACAAATTCTCTCGTAATTTCTTCATAATCTCTCGTGTCATCCATACTAAAAAATTCAGTAACCTCAGGACGTGATTCCCATTCCGCAAAAAGCTTGCAGTCCGCAAATTCCGTATTTCTCAGTATCAAATTTTTAGATTCCATAGCAGTCTCTCTTCCGTTTTTTAGTCGATTTGCCTCAAATCTACCATCATTTCCAATCGAGCTTTAGCTTTAGCTTAAGTTTTTTTTACGTTTTTCCTAAACTCTTTTTTTTTAATCATTATTATGTTATCATTATAGGCATGCAATTACAAGCAAAATTGCAAATATTGCTAATGATTCTTACAAGGAGACATACATAAATGAAAAGATATATCGCATTTCTTTTGGCTTTATGCCTTATACTTGCCGGTCTTACAGGCTGCAAGGACGACACCGAGGAATATAACAACGAAGCCATAGATGAGGGCATCTACGCTATCTACGCAGATCTTATGGCAAACCTTCTTCCTGACTATGTGCTAGATGCTCCAGGGGATTCCGAAGATGCCTCTGACACATCCGCCGCGGCAGCTTCCGGAGATGCGGCAACTTCCGAGACTCCCGAAACTCCCGAAGTTTCCGCAGTTTCCGCAGTTTCCGCAGCAGAAGAAAGAGAATCTATCCTCCCTGCTTTCAGAAAATACATACACAAATGGGCCGCGGACAACGATATCAAGGCTTCTCACGACGACAATTACAACATAATCATGTCAAAATCCGCCGTCGAGGGCAAAAAGGACGCGGACAGCACCATACTCCATTGCGAGCTTTCTACCGAAAATGCCGCAGACGATCTCTATACCGCGGCAGCATTGATGTATATCATAAAAAACGCGGATGACAATGCCTTTTTCCGCGTGATCATCACAGCAAATGACGAAAATACCAGCGAAGGCGCGCTTGCTATAGATAAAAAATATTTAAAGGGCGACCATCTCATAAGCCTGTCCGCAAGTGACAGAAACAGGCTTTGCATAGCCTCAGGCGGAATCGTCGAATACGAAATGACAGCCCCTCTCACATATACGGAATCCACCTATGATCTTGCCTACGAGATCTCCATTTCCGGTATTGATAATGACGAGGGCACGTCAAAGTCACCAAATCCGATAAAGACCTTGGGAAATCTCCTGGCAAATTACAAGAGCAGCGGCATACTCTTTGAAATGGCTTCTTTTGAAGGCGGCAGCGATGCATATACTTATCCGCAATCAGCAAGGGTTGTGCTTCTCATAAATGAAAATAACAAGAACAGCTTTGTGAAGAAGTTTGAAAACTCCCAATCAAAATTCCTTTCGAAGTACGAGGATAAGTATCCGGAGCTTTCCTATACTCTTACAGAAGTGGAAACTCCGCAGACCGTGCTTTCGTTTGAGGACTCCGATTATATCGTAAGTCTTGTGTATACGCTCATGAATGGCACATATCTTCAGGATGAGGATGATAAGGTCGTCGCCACTTCAAATCTTGGAATGCTCACTACGAATTACGCCGGCGGCTTCAAGGCAGGCATCACGGCGAAAAGCACCTCACTTGATACCCTTTCCGAGATGAGTGATAGCTTTGAAATCACTTGCCATCTTTGCAATGGCACCTATAATATTGTGGATTCTGAATCGCCATGGTCTGTATCTGCAGAATCACCGGCAAATTCCGCGCTGTCTTCGCTATATTATTCAAAGACAGAAAAGGAATTAAAGACTTATACTACACTTGAAAAGAAGCCTTGCTCAATCTTTGCGGAGCGCAAGCCTGAGCTTGACATGGCTTGTCTGGAATATAATATTGAAAAGTCGTATTTGATGGTGGAGGTTCTTTTCGAAGCTCTTAAAGGTCAGGAATATCGCATAAATACGCCTGATACCGAGTCCGCTATTTAGAGGGCTACGTAGTTTGCCATGCATGTGGCTATGAGCTTGCCTGTCTCCTTTGATCTGGCCTGAGATTCAAATCTTATGAACTGACGTCCGTTTTTCAAAACCCTGGTAGTGATTACCAGGGTTTGATCGTTTGGCATCCTACTTACAAAGTTTGTATAGAGATCTACTGTAGCGACATCATTTTTATCGGCCGCGTCATTTTCTTTTTTTACCCTTACCGATGCTATGGCTGCGATTCCAGTGACTGTATCAAAAAAGGTTGCGCACACACCTCCGTGCAGCTCTTTTCTCGGATTCTCCATCCATTTTTCTACCTTTATCTCGACTGAAAATTCCATTTTTTCATTGTCGACATGGCTCAGATATATGCTTTTTTCAGTGAAATCACACATCGTAAAGGATTCTTTTTCACGTTCAAATTTATCTATTATATCTTTTATGTTTTCTGCCCAGGTCATTTTATTAAGCTCTCCTTCTTATTTACATTTTCTTATTTTTGTCTTGCATTTGGTATTCCGCAAGGCAGCAAAATGTCATGCATTTGCGGACTTAATAAGTATATTTTATTTTTTCGTAGAAATCAAGCTCCCTTCGCAAAAATTACGCAGTTTCCGCCGCCTCAGCCTCTTGCATTTGCTCCCTGAAAGTGATAAGATTGAGTTGGTGTGCATAGAGATAATTTTGAGTTTTTATCATTTCTTGCTTTTGGGATAAGAGCTCTTCACATGATAATTTGTACTGATGCAAGACGGTATAGATGAGGAATGCAGAACGGAGATTTTTATGACCGAGCTCTTAACCAAAAATGATTTTTCAATTGATACGAATGATTTCAACCAAAATGCCTTTTGCCTTATTCACGTAGACCTTGATGACAAGGGCGAGCCTTTTGACTGGACATTCATATACGCAAATAAAGTACTTGCGGAGCTTGAGGGCAAGAGCATTGAAGAGCTCATCGGACATCGCTTTTTTGAAATATTTCCGGAGGGCAATCGCAAATGGCTAAAGCCTTATTATGAGGCAGCCTACCTTGGTAAGGGCGCAAATTTTGACGATATATCCGAAGAGATAAATCGCTATCTGCATGTGGATGTATATCCTACGAGCAAGACAGGATATTGTGTCTGCACGCTTTTTGATATAAAGGAAAGCGTATTCCAGCGCGCACAGCAGCGCGAAGCCCGTGAAAGGCTCCTGGAGGACCTTGAAAGAGAAAGAAAGCTCAACATAAAAATACATGATTTTGCTATGGCCATGGGTACGGTCTACCCTCTTGCCATAAATATTGACTATAAAAATGATCACTATCATATGATTGAATATGATAAATTTCTGAATAAGACAGCAGCAGAGTCCGGAACGATAGATGAGCTCATCAGGGTCGGAGCATCTACTATCCCGGATCCGAAGCAGGCTGCTGATTTTTGGGCTCTTTTCAATAGAGAGGCCACTATAGCGGCTTTCAAACAGGGGCGAAAAGAGCTTACACTCCGCCACACACAATATGGAGATGACGGAAAAATCCATTATATGGATACGCGAGTGCTCTGTACGGAATGCTCTGAGGATAAAATAGAGGCCATCTCTCTTTCAAGATGTATAGATGATGAGGCAGAGCGCGATTTTGCCATAGAAAGGGCTGCTTCGCATGCGGAGGTTATCAATGCGATCTCCACTATATATACCACTATTATGGAGGCTGATATTCCGACTCACGGCTACAAGATCATAAAGAGTGTAGAGCTTATGATGACTGCCACAAATGATCAGACAAGCGGAGATTTTGACCTTGTCAAGGAATCAATTCTTGAATCTTTCATGATCCCGGAAATGCGCGAGGACATGCGCAGTTTCCTCGACCTCGGTACGCTTGATGAGCGTCTCAGGGATGTCGATACGATTGTGACGGAATATAAAGACAAAAACGGGCGATGGTTTGAGGCGAGATTCATTGCTCAGCAAAGAGATGAGGAAGGTCACCTTCTGACTGCCCTTTATGTTGCGAGAAATATCTCGAGGGAAAAGGCAAAGGAGCTTTCATATAAGGAACAGCTCAAGGCTTCCGCTATCGAAGCGGACAAGGCGAATATATCCAAGACAAATTTTTTGCGTCGCATGAGCCACGATATACGTACTCCGCTAAATGGCATCATAGGAATGCTGCGCATAGCAGAGCGCTATCGCAGTGACAGTGAAAAGCTGGATGAATGCATGAGCAAGATAAAGCACTCGGCCAATTACCTTCTCGACCTTGTAAATAATGTGCTCGATATAAGCAAGCTCGAATCCGGTTCTATAGTACTGGAGCACAAGCCTTTTAATATAGCTCAGGTTCTGCTCAATACGCTGCCTTTGATTGAGACTGCGGCAAATGAGCACAGCATCATTTTTTCAGGCGGTAGAGATGCTTCTCATATAGTTCACAAATATGTTTTTGGGAGTCCTTTGCATCTGAATCGCGTACTTATGAATGTAGCTTCAAATGCAGTAAAATACAACCGCCCCGGAGGTTCTATCAAAATATACGCAAATGAAATCGCCTTTGATGGAGACAATGCCACCTATGAATTTGTATGCTCTGATACCGGCCTTGGAATGAGCAAAGAATTCCAAAAACAGGCTTTCAATCCTTTTTCTCAGGAAGGCAAGGAGACGACTACAAGTTTTTCCGGTTCTGGCCTTGGGCTTTCGATTGTAAAGGACATCATAGAGCTTATGGGTGGATATGTAGAGCTTAAAAGCGAGGAAAATGTAGGCACTACTGTCAGAATGGTTATGAGCTTCCCTATCGATAAAGAGCATAAGGAGATCGCAGCCGTGCCTGTAAGCAGTGCAGATATAGATGTCAGCGGACGAAAGGCACTTCTTGTAGAGGATAATGAGCTCAATATGGAGATAGCAAAAATTATGCTTGAGGAAAAGGGTCTTGTTGTCACCGAAGCAAACAATGGTCTTATTGCCTTGTATGCCTTCAAAGAGTCCGCTCCATACACCTTTGATTATATTTTCATGGATATGATGATGCCTGTTATGGACGGAATAGAGGCTACCAAGGAAATCCGTGCCTTAAATAGGCCGGACGCGACTACTGTCCCTATCATAGCTATGACCGCAAATGCCTTTGCCGAGGACAGAAAGCTTTGCCTCGATGCCGGCATGAATGACCACGTAGGCAAGCCTATCGAGCCTCATGCCCTGAATAGTGCGATTCAAAAGTACGCAAAAAAATAATGACTGCATCAAATCCAATCAAATGCATTCATTAAGAAAATAAGAAAATCCCCCACTGCTGTATGTGCGGCTTGTGGGGGATTATTTTGTTCTTTTTTTAATTTTGCTGTTTTTTCAAGGCCTTTTCCACCAGGAAAGTGAATATCAAGCCTATGATAGATATCACTACTGCTCCGTAAAGGAAAAGCATACCGAAATTCTTTTGGAAATTTGTACCGCCAAAAATGAGCCTTGTGGAGGCAGGATTTACGGAGGATTAAATTCCACCCATATCCTTTGCAAAGGTAATTTCCAGTCGAGGATATATGATCACTGGAATTTAATTTTCCATCTGACCCCAAAAATCATCTCCCGCCGCTATATGCATGACTCTATCACCTTCAGGTACTGTATTCTTTGTATCCATTCTTGTCTCCCTTCTCAAATTTGCATTTCGACTGACCTTCTCTTTAAAGCACCATCACCAATGTTCCGACAGTAATCAAAATACAGCCAATAAGCGACTTGGATGTAAACTGCTCATGCAAAAATACAAAGGCAAGTACCAGGGTAATCACGACACTCAGCTTGTCGATAGGAACTACCTTGGACGCCTCCCCCATCTGCAATGCCCTATAATAGCACAGCCAGGATGCACCGGTAGCAAGTCCGGATAAAATCAGAAATATCCAGCTTTTTTTGCTTATTTCTGTAATCCCACCAAAGCTGTTCGTGAGGAAAACCATCCCCCACGCCATGACCACCACAACCATAGTGCGAATCGCAGTTCCCAAATTCGAATTTACATTCTCTATTCCAATCTTTGCCAGTATGGATGTGAGCGCCGCAAATACAGCAGATAAAACCGCAAATACTCCCCACATATTTTTGTAGGCCTCCTCTATAGCATATACTTTTAGTGTTCAGTTCATGGCGTCATACATACTATCTGACATAATATACGTAATCGGCTTTTCTCGGTGCAGGCTCTTTTGCGGGCTCAGCCTTGTAGCCCAGCGCACAGTGACCTATACCCTCATAATCACCTTCTATGCCGAGCTCCTTCAAAAGCTTCTGCCCAAAATCCGATTCAAACTCTTCCTTTGCACGGTGAATCCAAATACTTCCAAGGCCAAGGCTTTCGGCTGCATTCAGCAAATTACCCATGACCAGCGCTCCATCATACAGATACGTAGGCACAGCCTTATTTGCGAGCACTACCAAAATAACAGGCGCTCCATAAAACGGATCCTTATCCGCACCCATAATGGCAGCGTTTGCCTTGGAAAATTCCTTTATTTTATCCGGATTTGTAATAGCAAGTATAATCGGACTCTGCTTGCCCATACCTGTAGGCGCATAAGTACCCGCTTTAATCACAGCCTGAAGCTCTTCCTCTGTAATCATATCAGGCTTGAAATTGCGGCAACTTCGTCTGTTTTCCAGTACTTTTAGTGTTTCGTTCATAGCGTAGACCCTCCTCTGAATTATAATATGAGAAAAAATTAATCTCCGAGTATCGGCTGACCGTATTTGAACAGTGCGGCATTTATCTCATAAATGTCATATACCTTATTTGTGATAAAATATGTGATGATCAAATCAAATTTATTGCTTGGTGAAAATGCGATCTCCGCTCTCGAAAGCAGATCAAGCATTGTAGGCATATCGAGCTGCAAGGCTATCGCAAAAGCTACCGCTGTCTTCTTCTTCGGTTTATAATCCTCATTGCAACGAATTTTTGAAAATACCTTCCGATCGATATTCGCCTTCTTATAGACCGACACATCATCCATACCGCGCTCATCTATCAGCTTGAATAGGCGCCGCTGAAAAGTATCTTCATTGCTACATAAGACTTCATCCAGGCTTTTCCCGGATACATCCGGAATCGCAGATAGCGCAGTTTCCACCGCAGAAAAGTCCTCATACGTATGCATTGAAGATCTCAGGTAGTGCTCTCTTCTAATACGGCTAATACGGCGCTCAGTCTCATAATTTTCGCCGTATTCCGATGCACGGAGCTTCGATGCCGCATGCTCATCAATGTATTCTTCGATAGCACCGACAAGCTTGCCTGAAAGCTCAAATGCCTTCCGGTCAAAGACCACAAGGATGACATTCATATCATATGTCAGCAAAAATCTATTGATCTCCGCCAGAGCAATTTGCAGCGCTTCATCTTTCGGAAATCCATATACACCTGTTGCAATCAATGGAAAGGCAATGCTTTCGCATGAGAGCTCTGCTGCCTTTTTAAGTGAATTGGCATAGCAAGCATGGAGAATATCACGTTCTCCATGCTTGCCATCTACCCATACCGGTCCGACTGTATGGATTACATACTTTGCATCCAGATTAAAGGCAGCTGTATGGAAGGCCTGCCCGGGAGCAATATCTCCAATCTTCTGTCGCTCTTTAAGCAATTGCTTTTCTCCGGCAGCCTTGTATATCGCACTATCTGTACCGCTGCCGATCACCGGTCTTGGATTCGCCGTATTCACGATAGCGTCCGCTTTTACTTTAGTTATATCATTTCGGATAATCTGAAACGGCATCCGCACTCACCCGCTTTCTTATTTCTGAATGTATTTCTTTATAGCCTGCATCATATTTTCTATATGCTGTGAAAGAGAAAGCTGCTCCACGCTGACCACCTGAATGTGGCAGCGATTGAGCGGCAGAAGTATTTTCATTGTATGGCTTGAGCCTATAGCCTCCGCCATTTTCGGTGTAAGCTCGCCCATCATCGCATTTGCATTGAGTATGGCTACCACTCCGCAGACTATATCTACATGCTGCATATTATGTACAATCGCATTTTCGCCTGTAGCTCCGTCATCCGCGCCGCCCTTCAGCATTTGGCTTGTAGCGAGCGCATTTGTACCCAGCGCTATTACCTCTACCTGCGGGAGCTCCGCCTTTATTCTCTCGACGATGGCCTTTCCTATGCCACCACCCTGTCCATCTACTACTGCTATTACCATTTTTCCCTCCGATTGCAAACTGCCGCGCGATAAATCATCGCAGGGCGATCAATTTTCTAATTCGCTCCAGGAATATTTTGTTGCGACCTTTGGGTTTTTGTAGTCGTTCATATTCCCTTTGCCTTCATAATAGTAGCATTCACCCTTGCCATTGATGGAGACTGCATACCAGTCAATTTTCTTTTGTTGCATTCGAATCTGGTCTGAAGCGCCATACTTGGAAATCAGATTCAATATCTGTGTGTAACGGTTATACTTTACTCCATTAATGAAAACCTTTGTTGTATCTTTGTAGCATCCCCCATTAACTTTTTCGGCATTTATATGTAACGTGATTTCCGTCTTATCATCAGTTATTTGCAGCTCGCCCGTACTCAAGGCCAGCGTAAGCGCGCTTTTTATAGTGCGAGCATTTGCGATATCTACCGCCCTTCTGGATTTTTCTATCTGCGATGTAAATGCCGGAATAGAAATCGCAACAAGTATACCGATGATAGATACAATAATCAGTAGCTCAAGCAATGTAAAACCTTTGTTGTTTCTCTTCATGAAATAGCGTCCTTCTCCTTACGAATAAATTTTGCATTGAAATCATGCTCCCTCTTACAGCTTGGAATTTATAGATACCTAAATCTCTGTAAAAGCAGCTTCATTTCCACATTTTTGAATCAATTCCATCAAATCGTTTGCCTGCATCCAGACGGTAGCTGTATTTTCGTTTGGATGTACGCCGATTTTGTTCCCGACAAATTCTGAATCCAGATAAAAATGTACGCGATGCTCTGCATCATTCAAAATACCCAAAGGGCCAACAGAACCTGGCTGCAAGCCCATAATCGCAAATAAATCTTCCGCTGACGCAAAAGAAAGAGCCCGCAGACCATGCTGCTTGCGAAATTCTTTCAAATCCACCCTCTTATCGCCTTTTACTGTAATCAAATAATAATTCCGTTTCTTGTCATCCCGAACAAACAAATTCTTCGCATCCCATTCAGGATAAGGCAGCACTACCGAAGCGAGTTCTTCCATGTTGAATACTGCTTTATGTTCGGTTATTTCATAAAGAATATGCTGCTCAGTTAAAAATCGGTAAGTCTCCGCTTTGTTCATCACCTGCACACCTCCATAAAATATGATTTAAAATGTTTTCACATTGTAGCGTTCTTTTTTATACATTCTATTTATTATAACACATTGTGAATAAAGTTGGAAAAAAATAACCCGCAGCTCTGAAAATTGTTAAACCACGGGTTTTTTTAATTATTTATTTAGAATCCATATCCTCTATTATATCAAACATCTCATTTTGAATCACACACGGTTCTGAAAATGCATTTATTACGATTCCGGAGAGATCCTTTTTGCTGTTGCGTGCCAGATTGATAGCATGCAGGAAATGAATCTGATATTTTGAAAAGCCTTCTCCGTATTCACCCATTTCTTCAGCCGTTGTAAAGACAGGGAAGAAAAACTCTTCACCATTCTGCAAAATATCCGGAACCATCCTGATGTCATCGTTTGTAACAAACTCACGTCCTGCAAGTGAAGATAAGCCCTCACCCGCCTCTGCCTCTCTGACAGTCTTTTCCATAATTGCATAATCGGAATCGCTCAAGATGGCATTGCACGGTATCCATACCCATGAATCGCGCAGAATCCTCGCCAGCTTGATCATATTAAGCTGCGTCCGGTTGCGACTGCAGATTTCAGCTGCCCTTTTCAAAAACGATCCGTCTTCCAGAAGCTCTGCCGTAATCGGATCATCCGGCACTGAATACTCCACATCGCCATCCGCTTCGAAAATCAGCTCTATCAGCTCTTTATCAAGCATAAACGGCGTTTCCCATGGATTGATGATAAGCCCCTCTGTCCTCGATTCCAGGCAAAATTTCATCGAAGTATCTATAAAGTTGGATAATGCCCTGCTCGGCTCACCTTTCTCAAACTCAGCCTGAGAGGTAAATGCCGCAATCCAAATCTTCCCGTCATTCGTTTGAATTGTGCGGAAAGTAAACTGTGACTCATCTTCCTCATTCACAAGCACCGGAAGGATGAAATGCCCATCCTCATGCATTCTCTTTCTGAACATCGCAAGTACCGCAATAAGATTGTCCCTGCTGTCATCTTGATAATAGATATCAATAGCTTCCTCAATCAATTCATTCCCATCAAGAAAAGAATCGTGAAAAGCAGGCTCTGCTGCCATCAGCCGCTCTTCAAATTGATCCAAAACCTCCAGCATATCCTCAGGAAGCCTCTTGCGGCACTCTTCCCTCATCTCATCCGGCACTCCGTAATAAGCCTCTGCAATGCTGCCGGCAATGCACGTAAGCGTATCGCAGTCGCCGCCTAAAGACACCGCAGTGCGTATCACATCTTCGAAATCATTTCCCTCAAGGAATGCGGTAACTGCCTCGGGAACCGTTTCCCAGCAGGACTCGACATGATGATATTCCGGTCTTATCTCATCGCAGGTTCTGGAGAGATTATAGGCAAACTCCCGGATGATGTAGTCTTTGATCTCGTCCTTGGAAGCGCCGTTTCTCGCCATAAAAATTGCGCTGGCTGTCGCCTCAGCTCCCTTGATGCCCTCAGGATGATTGTGTGTGACCTCTGCGGAAAGCCTTGCGTATCTCCGCGTCTCTTCAAGCGTATCAAATAGCCAGCCCGCCGCGGAAACTCTCATGGCAGAGCCGTTTCCCCAGCTTCCGTAAGGCTGCGGCTTCCTGCGCGAAAATAGCCAATTGTGGAATCTAACGCCATAGCCTGCATCTGGATATTTCCGCCCCCATCTCCTCATCGACTTTGAAACTGCCTGGCAGACAGCCTTTTCATCGGCATCTTCATCAAGCTCCAGCAAAGCCTCTGCCACAGCTATCGTCATGACGGAATCATCGGTAAATTTCGTGCCTTTTCCAAATAGCGGAAAATTCTTTGTCTTATCACCCCTGTCAAATTCATAAGGGGCACCTATCATATCTCCTAAAATCGCTCCATACATAGTTTTGCATCCTCCTTTGTTCTTGATGATGCAATTATATCTGATATTGCAAAGTGAATGGTCGTCTGCCGCGCGACAAATTGCTGTTTTTCTCAAGTAGCGCTACGCATTCTGTGTGGCACGAGGCACCACTATGAATGTCAAACGTCAGCGGAAACATATCAACCATCTGTCAATACCTCTATCCCTTCATCCAACACTTTCTTTTTTCGTCCAAATCAGAATGTCTTTGGACGAAAACTATTTGCTGTCAGCACGATAGTAAAATGTATTTCTACCCGATCCTTCCCGGATTATAACGCCTTCATCGGTAAGTTTCTTCAATGCCGCCAGCGCAGAAGATCTTCCTATGCTCGGACAATGAGCTACAACATCCGCACCCGTGAACTTACCAAGTTTTTCTTCGATATACTTTTTCACTATGTCGTAAGCTGTGCTGCCATTTCCGCTTTCATTCATTAATCCGACACGCTCTTCAAATTCTGTATAACACGCCAAAATAGCCTGAAGCATATATCTGATAAAGGGTGTCGGATTATTTTCTTCTTCATGCCATCCGACATCTGATTCTTCGAGAGTATCGTAATAACGATCTTTCGTTTTCTCTATCTGCTTTTCAATACTGATGTATTTCCCAATGCTATACCCGTTCTTATACAGCAGGAGCAGCGTGAGCAGTCTGCTCATCCTTCCGTTGCCGTCATTAAACGGATGGATGCAAAGGAAATCGCAGATAAATGTAGGAATAAGAATCAGGGAATCCACCTTCTCGTTTGCGATAGCCTGCTCATAGGCATCGCACAGATTCTCCACAGCATCCGGTGTGTCATGCGGGGCAATCGGAGTGAACCTGGTTACAACGGTTCCGTCAGGTTTTGTTTTATTTATGTAGTTCTGAACATTCTTAAAATGACCTCCGTATGATAATCCTGCCCTTTTCAGAAGATCCCGATGAAGCTGAAGGATATACGATGGTCGGATTGGAATATACTCATTACTCTCATGAATCGTATTCAGAACATCCCGGTAACCCATAATCTCATCTTCATCCCGATTCCTTGGAGTGGTTCTCTCCTCAAAAAGCTGCTTCATACGAGTGCTTGTTGTAACGATTCCTTCAATTTTATTGGATGCCTCTGTGCTCTGTATCTTTGCAATTTCAACCAGGTGAGTGAGCTCCACAGGCTTCTGACGGATGAATAAATCCTGTCTTCCTTTATACTCATGGATTTTCGCAACAAGGTTCAGAATATCTGTATCCCAGGCTTTATCGTAGAGCCTGTTGTAATCAAATGATCTCATTAGAACTCCTTTCGTCCAGCGCCTCTTTTTTTCGTCCAATTATACTTGATTCTGGATAAAAAATCAATCTGTTGGACAAAAAAATAACCCGCAGTCTCAAAAAAGGTTGCTGTCCATACCTGTCTGACTCGCATTATTAAGTAGTAGTGTTTATAGACCCGGGAATTTGACACTTAATTTCTAACTCCATAACACAAACATATTGAAATATCACCGCTTACGGTGAATTTTTTTGTCAAATTTTAAGTTTTTACTTATGCTTGTTTGTGCTATGTGGTGTAATTGAATATTTCGCACCAGCAACACCACCGGCACGCTTTTGAGCTCCGCCTATACGGGTAATAGCTCTGGATAAAAGGCATTTCACATCATAGCTCCACTTTTGATAAATCCTTTTGTAAAATTGTGTCCGAGGATTACCTCAAATTTTACAGAAGGGAGGCATGTCATTATGGCCAATAAGATTAATGCCAAGCTCATTCTGGAGCTTAAAGCATCAGGGCTGTCAAGAAACCAGATAGCCGCAACCAGACATATGTCTAAACATTCCGTCAGCGATGTGATAAATATCGCAAGAGAAAAAGAAATCACCTACGAAAAGGTTAAACACCTTTCGGAAGATGAAGTCTACCGCATGATATTTCCGGATAAATTTGCATTTGCCTCCATCCATTCTTTTATCGCATTTTTCATCCGGCGGTCGATATCCTCCCGCGTTTGGAGACACTCTTTCAAGCGGAAAGCTGTGATAGCCCGCTTCTTCCTTATCGGGGCCGAGGCTCAAAACATTCACGCCCTGCTTCACCAGCCATTTTGACACGCCTTTGGTAAGTGCATTGCTTCCGCCGCTGCCCAGCATCAGGATGATCGCGGCATCAGAGCCATCGCTGCACATACAATCCCTTGATATGTCCATGTATATAACCTCCTCCGTCTGTGAATCTGTCATCCTCAATGTTTCACGTTCTTTAGGTATCTGCTTTTGTGTTTTTGGTTAGATTGTGCTAACTTCAAATTTTTCAAAAAACCGCATCTTTGCGGACAATACGACCGTCAAAATGCTCTCGCAGCTTTTCCTTTATCACG
>CAVHIG010000048.1:12232-13906 GCA_963636105.1 Anaerovoracaceae bacterium | reverse complement strand
ATTTTGCGAAGCAAAATCCGTGCCAAAGGCTCGCAGCAGCCAAAACCCTGGCTCGAATCGCTTGCTGCCTCTAGCTGCTCGTCACAAGGGTCTGCAGCCAGCTACCACCCCAAAGCTTCCTTACAATAAATAATTTGATAAAGTATACTTTCCCAAACTCATAGTTTATACAAGATACTTGACATAGGTACAAGCGCATGGAAACGAGTGCATGAAAAGTACAAAAAATGAAAACATAGGAAGAGCATTGCAACGAGCGATTAGAAACAAGTACAAGAAATGAAGCATAGAAAGGAGCAAAAAAATGACAAAAGTTACAAATGATATTTATTACATCGGCGTAAATGACCACGAGGTCGATCTCTTTGAGGGAATGTATGTGGTTCCGAATGGCATGGCATACAATTCCTATGTGGTTATGGATGAGAAGATTGCCGTATTTGACACAATGGATCAGCATTTTACAGACGAGTGGCTCGCAAACCTTGCAGAGGTGCTCGGTGACAGAAAGCCTGACTATCTCATCGTGCAGCATATGGAGCCGGATCACTCCGCCGGAATCGCAGCATTTGCGGACAAGTACCCAGAGGCGGTGATTGTCGGAAATTCAAAGACCTTTACAATGATGAGCCAGTTTTTCGGCAGAAAATTTGAAAATGTCCTGACGGTAGCCGACGGAGATACTCTTTGCACGGGAGCTCATACCTTTACCTTTGTATTTGCGCCTATGGTGCATTGGCCTGAGGTTATGGTTACTTATGATTCTACAGACAAGGTGCTTTTCTCCGCTGACGGCTTCGGCAAGTTTGGCGCGCTGGATGCAGAGGAGGACTGGGCTTGCGAGGCAAGGCGCTATTATTTCGGTATCGTAGGCAAGTTTGGCGCACAGGTGCAGACTCTTCTCAAGAAGGCGGCTGCTTTGGATATAGCAATCATCTGCCCGCTCCATGGACCGGTGCTTACGGAAAATCTGGGATATTATATAAATCTTTACGACATATGGTCATCCTACGGCGTGGAATCTGAAGGCGTGATGGTGGCATATACGTCAGTATACGGCCATACGAAGGCGGCTGCGGAGCTTATGGCGGAAACTCTCGAGTCTAAGGGTTGTCCGAAGGTAGTGCTCACGGATCTTGCGCGTGATGATATGGCGGAGGCTGTAGAAGACGCATTCCGTTATGGAAAGCTCGTACTTGCTACGACGACATACAATGGCGGAATCTTCCCGTTTATGAGAGAATTCATAGATCATTTGACAGAGCGTGGTTACAGAAACAGGAAAATCGGCTTTATGGAAAACGGTACCTGGGCAGCTACAGCCGCAAAGCAAATGAAGGAGAAGTTTGCAAATTCAAAGGAGATTACTATAGCAGAGCCTACAGTGACTATCAAATCGGCACTTGACGATGCAAGCCGTGCAAGCCTCGAAGCACTCGCAGAGGAAATGCTTAGGTAAGGGCTTTTGTCTGCAAAATTTTAGGCTTTTTTAAAAAATTACAGATAGAAGTCGATTTTGTCTGTAATTTTAAAAAAAAGAAGCAAAAAATGCAGACATTGAGCTTGGATGTCTGCATTTTTGCAAAATATTAAAAAAAATACAGACATATTGCCGTTTTATCTGTAACTTTTAGAATTTATCTTAAAAATTACAGACATAGAAAAGATGAAGGT
>CAVHIG010000048.1:0-12222 GCA_963636105.1 Anaerovoracaceae bacterium | reverse complement strand
TATGAAAAAGCAAGTACGAAAGGTATAGTAAAAGTAAAATATGGTAAATAATGCAAAAATAAGCAGTGCGCAGGCGGCCCAGCCTGGAAAAATCGATAGAGTTACCGGCGTTCAGACGGCAGAGACCCTTTGCAAGGGCAAGAAATTCCACATCCAGACCTTTGGCTGCCAAATGAACGAGCACGATTCTGAGACGATCGCGGGCATGCTTACGGCACTCGGCATGGAGAGCTGCGAGGAGAGAAAGAATGCGGATGTTGCGATTATAAATACCTGCAGCGTCAGAGAAAATGCGGATAAGCGCTTTTTCGGCACACTCGGACAGCTCAAAAAAATCAAGGAGCAGCGTCCTGATTTCACAGTATGCATATGCGGCTGTATGATGCAGCAGCAGCACATCATAGATACGGTGAAGCAAAAGTATTCATGGGTAGACATAATATTCGGCACCCATAATATCCACGAATTTCCAAAGCTCATCACCTCGGTGATAGGTGAAAAGCACAAGCTTGTGGACGTATGGCCGGAGGGCGGCGAAATCGTAGAAGGCCTGCCCGCAAAGAGACTTTACAAGCATAAGGCCTATGTAAATATCATGTATGGCTGCAACAATTTCTGTACATATTGTATCGTGCCTTATACAAGAGGGCGTGAGCGCAGTAGAAGACCTGAGGATATAGTAAGAGAAATCAAGGCGCTCGCGGCAGATGGCGTAAAGGAGGTCATGCTCCTTGGACAGAATGTAAATTCCTATAAAGGCCTGAGCGCCTGCGCCGGCCAAGAGGAGCAGGCCCATTGCGGCTGCCAGACTCAGGCCAGCCAAGAGAAGCAGGCGGAATATACCGATTTTGCGGCGCTTTTGCATATGATAAATGACATAGACGGGATAGAGCGCATACGATTCATGACATCTCACCCAAAGGATCTCTCGGACAGATTGATAGCGGCATTTGGCGAGTGCGACAAGCTTTGCAAATGCATACATCTTCCGGTGCAGTCGGGTAGCAGCAGAATACTCAAGCGCATGAACAGGCATTACACGCGAGAGGATTACCTTGCCCTGGTAAGGAAGCTCCGCGCGGCGGTACCGGACATCGCCGTTACCACTGACATAATCGTAGGCTTTCCGGGAGAAACGGCGGAGGATTTTGCGGAGACGCTCAGCCTGTGCCGCGAGGTAGGCTACGACTCGGCCTTTACCTTCCTATATTCCATACGAAAAGGGACGCCGGCCGAGAAATTTGAGAATCAGATACCCGAGGAGGAGAAGCATAGACGTTTCAACATGCTTGTGGATGTGATAAATGAGAGCTCGGCGGAGAAAAATGCTGCCTATGTGGGCAGAGTGGAGCGTGTGCTTGTCGAGAGCGAAAGCAAGAGCGGCGGAAAGAAGCGCGCCGGCACCTACGCCGGCCGCACAAGCAGTTTCAAGCTTGTGAACTTTGAGGCATGCGAGGAGCTCATCGGAAAATTTGTGGATGTGAGGATCACCGGAGCAAATACCTTCAGCCTTACAGGTGAGATTGTTTCGGAAAGCCTGAAGTAGCTCAGTATAGTCAAATGTGTGTGAAAGTATACTTTTTCAAACTCACAAGACCTTGAAGCTTTGGGGCTACAGCTGTCTTTGACCTGGTGTTCCTCGCAGGAGACAGCTAAGCTCATCTCGCCGGTTTTGGGCTGCGACTTTGTCCACACGGATTTTGCGGGGCAAAATCCGTGCCAAAGGCTCGCAGCAGCCAAAACCCTGGCTCGAATCGCTTGCTGCCTCTAGCTGCTCGTCACAAGGGTCTGCAGCCAGCTACCGCCCCCAAAGCTTCCTTACAACAATAATTTGATAAAGTATACATTTTCAAAGTGTGGAGGAAAGTGAAAATGAAAAAAATCAAGAGAATTGGAATTCAAACGAGCGCGGCATTGCTCGCGCTGCTCCTTTCGCTGTCGCTCCTGACAGCTTGCGGCGAAAAGGAAGAGGTACCTGTAGTAGTAGAGACCGAAAAGGAGAGCAGCCTGCAGATTAGTCTCGATGACTGGCCGGTCATAGACGGAGCAACTGCTCTGGCGCCATATTACGAGGCAATGGCTGCGGCTCTGCTCGACATGGATATCAATGAAGCAAGGCAGTATGTGCTCTGCAACAAGACAGACGGCGCCTACGACAACCTCATAAATGGCACAGCGGACATGATATTCTGCTCTCTTCCGTCAGAGGACATCACACAGACCGCAGAGGCAGCGGGTGTGCAATTCGAGACCACAGCCTTCTTAAACGGAGCCTTTGTCTTCTTTGTAAACAAGGACAATCCTGTGGACAGCATCACAATTGAGCAGCTTCACGATATCTACGCCGGAAAAGTCACGAATTGGAGCGAGCTTGGCGGTGATGATGTGGACATAATCCCTTACCAGCGTTCGGAAAACTCCGGCAGCCAAAACGGCATGTATCGCTACATCATTGACCAGGATGAAATCATGCAGGCACCGACTGACCTTGTCATCGGTGAAATGGGCGAAATTGTGGACGCGGTGGCTTCGTATGACAACGCGGCGGGCGCGATCGGCTATTCCTATTACTACTATGTGGCCAATATGCACTATACAGAGCAAATAAAGCTGCTGGCCATAGATGGCATAGAGCCGAGTGATGAGACCATCGCGGATGGCACATATCCGATTATAAACCAGTCCTTTGTCATTATAAGAAGCGACGAGCCTGAGGACAGCATCTGTCGCACAATTATCGACTGGATCGTAAGTGAGGAAGGCCAGAGACTTGGCGAGGAGAACGGCTATGTACGAAACGCGGAGCTATAAAAAGGAAAAAGACGCCCGCGGAAACTTCGGAGCCTGCGGAAACTTCGGAGCCCGCGGAAACATCGGCAGTTTCCGCAAAGGGCGCAACTCCCGCAGACGCGCGGTGGCATGGCTTTTGACAATGGTACTCGCCTTTTCGGGGATATTTATGTTTGCGGGCTGCTCGGAGGGAGTGACTGACCAGGCTGCCAGGGGCGAGGACACTTCCGAGATTGCGGGGACTGTATCTGCTGATTTGCAAAAGAGGGTAAACGCGCCGGTGCAGGCGAGCTATTTTATAACAAACAATATCGACATTGAGAGCGTAAGCGTCCCGAGCGAGGATGGCAGGGAAGGCGATTATATCGTAATATCCGGGCTTGCGGACAAGGAAGTCGAGGAGAAGATAAATGATACGATCTACAAGACATTTTTGAAAAATCTTCAAAATGACAATCCTCCTCCGTACCGTGGAGCAAAATTGAAGGTAGGCAGCGCGGAAGCGCCACAGAGCGTGTTTGTAACGATGCAGGTGACGGCAAATATAAATAACATCCTGTCTATTTGCGTATCACGTTCTATGTATTTCAAGGAGGACAGCTCTGTATATTTTGGCGACGCCACTCCTTTGAATATCGACCTCAATACGGGAAACAGCATAAAGCTTTCGGAGATGTTTACCGACAATACGGATTATTACGCCTATGTAAATGACGCCATAGAAGCGGAGATTTTGAAAACTGACTACGACAGCGAGGAATATTCCTATCTCGGAAATTTCGACATAATACTTACGGCGCCTTTTAGCGGAGTCAGCGAAAATCAGAAATTTTATCTGAATGGCTCAGACGGTAGCATATCGCTCATAGTCGACTATAGCATGCCGGATTTCTACACGGAAAATTATTATACGCTCATCACAATTCCGTATAGCGAGAAAATGGCATTTACAAAGCGCTTTATGGAGCAGATATCGATATTTGACGATACGACCATAAATAAGCGCCTGATTGCGGGCTCAGGCTATGACGCAAATACGCTAAAGTCGGATAGCAGCTTTGAGAATGACGGAAATTTCTCAAAATACATGGGCTTTTCATATTACGAGGCTCAGCCGGATTATGTACTCGAAAAGATAAATGAGTTTATGGACGGCGGCGAGGCCTACGCGGATGAGATCTACCAAAAGTATACGGAGTATGCGCAGATTTACGGCAGCGAAAACATCTACGGTGTGGTCTACATGTATGCAAATGCCTCAAATATCGCAGGCATGGAGTATATCCTGCTTGAAAAGTCAGCCAATATATATACGGTAGGAGACGATTTCTCCCTGGATGGCGCATTGAACTTTTTCGATACGAATGTAAGCTATCTCACTTTCGAGAAGAACAGCGACGAGATTATGGAATTTTCAGAGCTCTTCAAGGAGCCGAAAAACCGGAATAAGCTTATGAAGCAGGCAATTCACATAAATATGGAAAATTATCTCGATGAGGAGTGCGAGTGGCCGGACGATACGGACAAATTTATAGACGAGGCGCTCAAGCACGTAGACGGCTTCTATCCGGCGACAGACTGCTTCTATCCTTCGTATGACTGCGATTTGCAAAAGCTTGCCTCGGAGGTGCTGGGCTGCTCGTATGATGAGGCATACAGATTTGCTTATGTTTGCGGAAACTGCGGAATCGCCTACAGGGATGTGGGCTGCGGTGCGCTGCGTTTGTTTCGCTAGGGCAAATATTTGGAGATAGAAGGGAAGGCCCGGGAAGGTAAATACCGGGAAAAGCTTTGGAAGGGTCGGGAAAAGCCCGGAAAGGTAAATCCTGGGAAACAAGGGGAAGCCCTGATAAAGATGGGTGAAAAAGCCCGGGAAGCAAATTCTGGAAAAAATTAGCAGAAAGGAGGAATTTGAGAATGTACATAGGTACGAATTTTTGGAGCAGCGCTTCACAAATCGTCAGCTTCGTGGCGATACTCAACCTGCTCATAGGCTTTACGATAGTTTTTCTGGAGAGAAAAAATTCCTCCGCTACCCTTGCCTGGCTTATGGTGCTATTTTTGCTGCCCGGCGTGGGCATATTCCTGTATTTTATGCTTTCGCAAAACATAGCGCGACAGAAGATATATAAGCTTTCACAAAAGGAAGTCTCTGAGATAAGCACTTCGCTCCGCGAGCAGGCTCAGGATATGGATGAGGGTGATTATGAATTTTCGACAAAAGCGGGTCGAAAATGGAAGGATATGATAAAGCTGCATCAAAGATACAGCCATTCCTATTATACCCAGGACAATCGTATTTTTATCCTTACCGACGGAAATCACATGTTTGACAGCCTGCTTTCGGACATAAAAAGTGCGCAATACAGCATAAATATCATGTACTTTATCATAAAAAATGATGCTGTGGGTCGCAACCTCATAGACGCACTGACCGAAAAGGCAAAGGAGGGCGTAGAGGTACGTCTGATCATAGACGCCATGGGCGGTAGGCAGCTTTCGAAACGAAATTTCAAGGATTTTATCGCTGCCGGCGGCAAGGTCGCCTTCTTCTTTGCGCCAAAGCTGAAATTTTTAAATTTCAAGCTGAATTACAGAAACCACAGAAAAATCGCGATCATAGACGGAAGCATCGGATACATAGGCGGTTTCAACATCGCAAGAGAGTACCTGGGCATGAAGAAGCGCTTTGGATATTGGCGCGATACACATCTGCGAATCTTCGGCTCTGCCGTGCAGGACATAAATGCGCGATTTTTGATGGACTGGAGAGTGGCTTCAAAGGAAAAGCTCGAGCTTGCGGACGCGTATTACTCTGATGTAATAAGCGTAGGACATAGCGGCATTCAGATCGTCACTTGCGGCCCGGACTCGGAAAAAGAGGAGATAAAGCGCGGTTACATGCGTATGATCACCTCGGCGCGAAAAAATGTCTATATACAAACTCCGTATTTTGTGCCGGACGCGAGCATTCTCGAATCGCTCAAAATGGCTGCGCAGTCCGGAGTGGATGTGCGTATAATGATACCTTGCAAGCCGGATCATATGTTTGTCTACTGGGCGACATACTCCTTCGTGGGCGAGCTTGTAAATTCAGGCGTGCGGGTATTTATATATGACAACGGCTTTTTACACGCAAAGACGATAGTTGTGGATGGCGAGGTGGCCTCCGTGGGCTCGGCAAACTTCGACAGGCGAAGCTTCAAGCTGAATTTTGAGGCAAATGCTTTTATCTATGATGAGGAGGAAGCCTATAAGCTCGAGGCGATTTTTGAAAATGATATGGCAAATTGCCACGAACTCACAAAATCTTTATACAGAAGGCGTTCACTTGTGATAAAATTTAAGGAATCGGTGTCGCGGCTCGTGTCGGACCTTTTGTAGTGATTTTTGCGGAAACGGCGTGGTTTCTCCAGGGCGCTCGGGCGATGTGATAAAAATAGAAAAAAAGGAAATTTGAGGAATGAGACATTACAGAATTCAATTTGATCCGGTATTTTTGATACTCGTAATTTTGATGGCTATATCATCCATCATGCAATATAGCTCGGTGATGGACTGGGTGGTACACAAGGCTTTGGTGCTGCCTGCCATACTTATCGGCCTGTCGTTTCATGAATTTGCGCATGCGGAGATGGCAAATATCCTGGGCGATCCGACCGCGAAGAATATGGGACGCGCGACGATAAATCCAAAGGCGCATTTTGATCCCTTCGGCTTTATAGCGCTGCTCTTTTTAGGCTTTGGCTGGGGCGTAGCGGTGCCATATAATCCAAACAACTTGAAGAATCGCAGAAGCGGTGAGATACTCATCGGAGTAGCCGGTGTGGCGATGAATTTTGTGATTGCGATCGCAGCCGGAATCGTATATGTGGCGATGTACAAGCATGGCTATTATGCTGCTCTCGAAAGCGGACTCGGAAATATAGTCGCTTTGATGGTATTTTATATCATGGATGTAAATCTCGTCCTTATGGTATTCAACCTCATTCCTATTCCGCCGCTTGACGGTTTTGGAATTTTGGACGCGATTTTCTCATTCAGAAGCAATAATGTCGTAGAATTTCTACGGCGCAATGGATTTTTGGTCATGATGGTGCTGATTCTCTTCAACGTAATCGACATGATACTCACTCCTGCCGTAAACTTCCTGATGAAGGGTATTTTGAATGCCTTGTCGGGGATTATGCTGTAGGAGGCTCGGCTACAGCTCTCTGCATATGGCGAATAAATTTGTTAGCACTCTTTTGCGGTGAGTGCTAAAAAAGTTCTTTACATTTTCAAAACTCGGGTGTAGAATGTAGTTGTACTTGAGAAATGGGTATGAAGATGTAAAGGGGTGAGATATATGAATTTGGAAAAGTATACGCAGAATGCACAGTCGGCTATTGTGGAGAGTCAGAAGCTTGCTATAGAGCGTGGGCATCAGGAGCTTACGGGCGAGCATTTGCACATGGCTCTTATGCAGCAGCAGGATGGCCTGATTCCAAAGCTCCTCGGTCTTATGGGTATCGACGCAAAGGGTGTGGAAACGGCGCTTGAGGGAGAACTCGCGAAGTTTCCGCAAGTAAGCGGAGGCGCGGACAATGTCTATGCGTCGCGAAGGTTAAACGAGATTATTATAAAGGCTGAGAAGCTGGCGGGAGAGTTTAAGGACGAGTATGTCAGCGTGGAACACCTATATATGGCACTTTTGGAAGAAAGAGCCACACCGTCTGCAAGGATTTTCAGGGATTATGGCATTACAAAGGAAAAGTTTTTGCAGGCTCTGACGAAGGTAAGGGGAAATCAGAGAGTGACGAGCGACAATCCTGAGGATAATTACGACGCGCTCAATAAATACGGGCGTGACCTTGTGGAGATGGCCAGGGAGGGCAAGCTCGACCCGGTGATTGGCAGAGATTCCGAAATAAGGCACGCGATACAGATTTTGTCAAGAAGGACAAAGAATAATCCTGTGCTCATAGGCGAGCCGGGCGTCGGCAAGACTGCGGTTGTAGAAGGACTTGCGCAGAGAATTTTAAACGGCGATGTGCCGGAGGGTCTGAAGGACAAGACGATATTTGCGCTGGATATGGGTGCGCTTATCGCGGGAGCAAAGTTTAGAGGCGAGTTTGAGGAGCGACTCAAGGCCGTGCTTGCGGAGATTGAGAAATCAGAGGGCAGGATAATCCTCTTTATAGATGAGATTCACAACATTGTGGGCGCGGGCAGGACGGAAGGCTCTATGGATGCCGGAAATCTCCTGAAGCCAAAGCTTGCGAGGGGCGAGCTGCATTGTATAGGCGCGACTACGCTTGATGAGTATAGAAAATATATCGAAAAGGACGCGGCTCTTGAGAGACGTTTTCAGAAGGTGCTCGTGGATCAGCCGACGGTTGAGGACACGATTTCGATTTTGAGGGGCCTCAAGGAACGTTTTGAGATTCACCACGGCGTAAGGATTACGGATAACGCACTTATCGCCTGCGCGACGCTTTCGGACAGGTATATAAGCGACAGATTCTTGCCGGATAAGGCCATAGACCTCATGGATGAGGCCGCGGCAAAGATTCGTACAGAGATAGATTCGCTGCCGACGGAGCTTGATGAGATTTCGAGAAAGATCATGCAGCTTGAGATTGAGAGACAGGCTCTTTCAAAGGAGACTGACGATGCATCGGCGCGCCGGCTTGAAAATATCGAAAAGGAGCTTTCCGAGCTCAAGGAGCAGAATTCAAAGATGAGGGCTCAATGGGAGTCTGAGAAGAATGCGATTACGGAGCTCAAAGCCACAAAGAAGGAAATCGAAAATGTAAAGCTGCAAATCGAGCAGGCGGAGAGAGCCTACGACCTGGAGCAGCTTGCGAAGCTGAAATACGGCACGCTTCCTGAGCTTGAAAAGAAGCTTGCGGCCGAGGCGGAGCTGAAAAAAGAGGCAGACGAGCGGAAGCTTCTTAAGGAAGAGGTAGGCGAAGAGGAAATTGCGGAGGTTGTCTCCGCGTGGACGGGCATCCCTGTGAGCAAGCTTGTGGAGACGGAGCGCGAAAAGCTCCTGCATCTCCCGGAGATATTGCACAAACGAGTCGTCGGACAGGACGACGCCGTTTCCGCAGTCTCTGAGGCGGTACTGCGCGCAAGGGCAGGGCTCAAGGCTGAAAACAGGCCAATCGGCTCATTTATCTTCCTGGGACCTACGGGAGTGGGCAAGACGGAGCTTGCAAAGGCTTTGTCCGAGGCGCTTTTCGACTCCGAGCGGAATATGATCAGAATCGATATGTCGGAGTACATGGAGAAGCACTCGGTATCCAGACTGGTAGGAGCGCCTCCGGGATATGTGGGCTATGATGAGGGCGGACAGCTGACAGAGGCGGTGCGCAGGAAGCCTTATAGCGTAATTCTTTTCGATGAGATAGAGAAGGCGCATCCGGATGTCTTCAATATTTTGCTGCAGCTTCTGGATGACGGCAGGCTGACTGATAATCAGGGCAGGACCGTGGATTTCAAGAATACTATCGTCATCATGACTTCGAATATCGGCAGCTCTTATCTGATAGACAATATCAGGCAGGACGGAAGCATAGATTCTGATGTAAAGCAGCATGTCGAGGCTGAGATGAAGAAGTATTTCAGGCCGGAGTTTTTGAACAGAATCGACGATATTGTGGTATTTTCGCCGCTGACTGAGGCGCAGATTGGCAAGATTATCGATTTGTCGCTTGTGGATATTCAAAAGAGGCTTGAGGATAGGCAGATTCGGCTTGAGCTTTCGCCGGAGACAAGGAAGAGGATTGCGACGGAAGCCTACTCGCCGGCTTACGGCGCAAGACCGGTCAAGAGGTATTTGCAGAAGAATATCGAGACGGAGCTTGCGAGCAGGATAATAAAGGGCGAGGTCAAGGACGGAGATACGGTAACATTATAGGGATTTTATTGCCGCGCCATATATTTGCCCTCTGATAGTCGGAATTGGGCAAAAGGGCGCATGGCAGATTAAAATCTAAAAAAACAGTGAGGAGATAATGTTACATTTTTTAAACACTTACATACCGGATTCGGTGGCGTTTTCAATATTTGGAATAAATGTCATGTGGTATGGCATACTGATAGCATGCGGGATGCTGTGCGCCACACTCATGGCATATTACAGGGCGTCGCGTCATGGAATCGAAAAGGACAGACTTCTGGACGGCGTGCTCATAGGCATACCGATGGGCGTCCTGGGCGCAAGGCTCTATTATGTGGCTTTCAGCTGGGATTATTATTCGCAGCACCTCTCGCAGATTCTCAATATACGCGGAGGCGGTCTCGCCATACACGGAGGCCTGATCTTCGGCCTCGGAACGGCGGCGTTTCTATGTCACCTCTGGAAAATCAATCCGCTGAACGCGCTTGACCTTGTGGTTCCGGGTGTGGCAATGGCGCAGGCCATCGGCAGGTGGGGGAACTACTTCAATCAGGAGGCGCACGGCGGTCCGACGGATTTGCCATGGGCCATCCCGGTGGACGGGCAGATGGTGCATCCTACTTTTTTGTATGAATCCATATGGTGCTTCTTGCTGTGCTTCCTTCTTCTATATGTAGACAGAAGGCGTAGCTTCGACGGGCAGGTGGTGTGCATTTATGGAATCTTGTATTCGCTGGAGCGCATTTTGGTGGAAAGCCTGCGCACCGACAGCCTGATGATAGGCCCGTTTAGGCAGGCGCAGCTTTTCAGCGCAGCTGTCATCTTGGTATGCATCATAGCATATGCGCTGCTTCGCAGGCGGCATAGGAAAAGCGCCAAGGAATTGAATGCATAGCGAAATCTATAACTCTGCTATTTTGGTACTAATAGGAAAGAGACGCAAATATAAATCAGCTGTAGAATAAGCTATTTACAAAACCGCCCAAAGGGTGTATACTGTATGAAAGTATAGCCTTTTGGGCGGTTTTTATGTTACGACAAAAAAGGGAGGAAATGTTATGGCTTTTCTTGATAAGCTCGGTGATATTGCAAAGACAGCTACTGATAAGGCGGGCGATGCCGTAGATATCGCAAAGATGAATTCAAAGATCAATGGCGAGGAAAAGAATATCGCGATAGCTATATCCAAAATCGGCGATTATTATCTGAAGAAGATGGACGCAGGCGAATCCCTTGCGCCGGAGGTTATGGAGATTTATCAGAAGATTCTGGAATCCAGAGCTGCTATCGATGACCTGAATTCGCAGATTGTTGCGCTCAAGGCACACTAAAAAAATATTGAAATTTGTGGGACAATGTCAAAGGAATTTGATGTTGTTCCTTTATTTTACATCTAAAATTTTGGAAATTTTGTTCTTGAGGTTTCACGGCGAATGTAATATAATACATAGCTAATCAGCACTTTGGCGCTGGGCTCGAAGAAATTTCAGATTAGTAGAATCATTGCCGGAGTGTCAAATAAATATGGGTAGATTCGAGATATGAAAAGGAAAAGGAAGAGTAATACGAAAATGAAAATTACACTTGCGGTGCTTGCCATAGCGGTGCTGCTTTTGGGTGGAGCAGCCGTGACAGGCACGGACAATGACGCGAAAAACGACGCCGACGCTGGAAACTCCGCAGTTTCCGCAAGCGGCGAAGTTTCCGCAGAAAACGGCGGAAACGGCGAGGCGCAGGGGGCAGGCGAGGTGTCCGCAAACGACGAAGGTGCGGCTCCGGTGATCGATAAAAACGACGAATATCTGGTTTTGATAAACAGGACGCATACCGTGGGCAGCGACTATGTGCCGGCGGATTTGGTGGTTCCAAAGTATTATGCCGACAGGAGCTACGAGGGCTACAGGAAGATGCGGCAGGTGGCGGCGGACGCTTACGATAAGCTTGTGGAGGGCGCAAAGGCCGCGGGATATGACATAAGGCTGACTTCGGCTTATCGCTCGTATTACGCGCAGGAGACGCTGTACAACAACTATGTTGCAAAGGATGGTCAGGCGGCGGCGGATCGCTACAGCGCAAGGCCGGGCACGAGTGAGCATCAGAGCGGGCTTACGGCGGATGTGAGCGCGGCTTCGGTAAATTGGAGGCTTACGCAGGATTTTGCCAATACGAATGAGGGCAAGTGGCTTGCGGAGCACGCGCACGAATACGGATTTATCATCAGATTTCCGGAGGGCAAGGAGGATATCACGGGATATATGTATGAGCCTTGGCATATCCGCTATGTGGGGCTTGAGCACGCGAAGGTTATTTACGAGCAGCAGACCACGCTTGAGGAATATTTGGGAGAGACGGAGTAGTTCACAAAAGTGTATTTTGGATTGATGAAATGTCGAAATTGAAGCTTTGGGGCTTAAAGCTGTCTTGCGCTGCTCGTCACAAGGGTCTGCAGACAGCTACCGCCCCAAAGCTTCCTTGCAACAAATAATTTGATTAGGAGGATTATAGAAGGTATGGCGCAATTTTTTAAGGAACCGTCGAGAACGTTT
>CAVHIG010000047.1:0-15147 GCA_963636105.1 Anaerovoracaceae bacterium | reverse complement strand
TGTCCGTGCTCTTGTCATAGGCATTGATTCCGCTTGTGCCGAGTGTGATTGTTTTCTTGTAAGACGTCAACAGATGCAGGGTTTGCTCTTTCTGAATGTTATAATATGCCAGTGTGCGTTCGTCCTCAAGCTGTTTTCCTGCAAAAATAAGGCGCTGCTGATCGGGAGAAATTCCCTCTATGTCCTGAATTTTCGCCTTCACGCTGCCAATGCTGTCTCCGCTCTCAACTTGGAGCGTGATGCTTTTGCCCGTAAGCGTCTTGACATAGATTTCCATCGCGCTTACATTTACACACATCACAGAACACATAAGCAGCGCAAGGAATAGACTTAAAATTCTCTTTTTCATCTTCGCTCCTCCTAAATCTTTAATGGTGAAAGGGTGCAGCAAATCTACAGCACCTTGCTCAAGAATTCCTGTGTACGGGCCTGCTTTGGCGCGCCGAAGATTTCGGCAGGAGTGCCCTGCTCTACTACATAGCCTCCATCCATGAAGATTACGCGGTCTGCTACTTCCTTTGCAAATCCCATCTCGTGCGTCACAACAATAAGCGTCATGCCACCATGAGTGAGGCTCTTCATTACATCGAGTACCTCGCCTACCATCTCAGGGTCAAGCGCGCTTGTCGGCTCATCAAAGAGCATGATTTTCGGATTCATGGCAAGAGCGCGCGCTATGGCGACTCTCTGCTTCTGTCCGCCGGAAAGCGCCGACGGGAAGCTGTCCGCCTTGTCGGCGAGGCCTACCCTCTTTAGGAGAGCCATCGCCGTTTCCTCGGCCTCATGCTTATTACGGCCGCAGACCTTTATAGGGGCTACGGTAATATTGTCTAATACAGACATATGTGGGAAGAGATTGAAGCTCTGGAAAACCATGCCCATTTCTTTTCTGATTTCGTTTATATTTTTGTGCGTCACAAGCTCTCCGTCCACGATGATTTCGCCCGCCGTAGGCTCCTCAAGCATGTTGAGGCAGCGCAGAAAGGTGCTCTTTCCGGAGCCGGACGGTCCGATGACGCATACGACCTCATTGTCCTTTATAGTTTCGTCTATACCTTTAAGCACTTCGAGCTCGCCGAAGCTTTTTTTCAAACCTTTTATCTCTATCATGCCTTGACCGCACCTTCCGTTTCTGTCTTATTTGCGCCGCCGACGCCAAACATCTTTCTCTTTTTGCTTTTGTCGCTGTCTGTGGACATGCGTCTCTCAGCATAGCGCACGAGTCTTGAAAGCGGAACTGTAAAAATCAGGTATACCAGCGCTACGCCGATGTAGGCCTGGAAGGTATTGAAGGAGGCCGCGTTCCAAAGTGTGCCCCTGCGCAGTATCTCCGCTACGCCTACGTAAGCGAGCACGGAAGTCTCCTTTATGAGTGTGATGAATTCGTTTCCAAACGAAGGAAGTACGATTTTGAAGGCCTGCGGTATGATTATGAGGCGCATGGCCATGCCCTTTGACATGCCGAGCGAGCGAGCCGCTTCCATCTGTCCCTTGTCCACTGCCTGCAAGCCGCTTCTGATAACCTCTGCAACGTAGGCCGCGCTGTTTAGTCCGCAGACCATAATCGCAGGTATGACAAGGTAGGGCCAGCGGAAACTGCCTCCGAGACTCTGCACGAGCTGGGGTACGCCGTAAGCCATGAGCAGCGCCTGCACCAGCATAGGCGTGCCTCTTACAATTTCGACATACGCGCCTGCCGGTAAATTCAATATTTTGAGCTTTGACATCTTCATAAGGGCCAGTATGAGTCCAAAAATCACACCTACAAAAACGGCCACAACGCTCACGCCTATGGTCATAGGCGCGCCCTTTAGCGCTACCAAAAATCCTTTTACATATAAACCCATGTGTCTTTCCTGTATCCTTTTTTATTAGCAGTCAGCTGCTAATTGCCAACTGCTCTTCTTGTATAACTATAAAAAAACGGCATATATTTACGAACCGTACAAATAAATATACACCGTTTTTGGATTTTATGCAAGACTTTATTATATTTTTAAAGTTCTTTTGGCGGTCGACGATTGCTTGCTTTTCGGCGGAGCCGAAAAGCAAACTTTCACTAACTGCTGACCGCTAGTATTCAAAGCTCCCCTGATATACCTCTACAGCGTCTCCCATGAGGCTTACGCCCTCATCTGTATAATTTACAGTCAGGTCGCCGCCGATAAGGCTTACAGTCACGTCCTCGCCCTTTTCGCAATAGCCGTTTTCGCAGGCCGCTATCACCGCCGCGCAGGCGCCGGTACCAAAAGCAAGAGTCTCGCCGTTTCCGCGCTCCCATACCCTCATACGGAGAGTATTCTTATTTACGACGCGGACAAATTCGGCATTCATCCTCTTCGGGAAGGCCTCATTGAATTCGAAGGCCGGGCCGAGCTTTTCAAGGTCGAGCGCGTCTATCGCATTGCAGAAGGATACGCAATGCAGGCTGCCTGCTGACACCGTAGTGACATTGAAGCTTTCGCCGCCGACAGTCATCGGCTGGTTGAGGTATTTCTTCATATTGAGTACCTCAGGAGATTCTGCCGCCATGAGCTCATCCATACTCATCTCCATGAGCACGGAGCTGACCTTGCCATCCCTTACAAAGACGCGCAAACGGTGAATTCCGCTCCTTGTCTCTACCGAAATGTACTCACTGCGGATGTAGCCGCGGTCGTACATGTATTTTCCGATGCAGCGTATGTCGTTTCCGGCGATTCTGCCCTCACTGCCGTCCTTATTGAAGGTACGCATCCTGACATCTGCCACATTGGACTTCTCCATGAGCACGATGCCGTCGCCTCCGATGCCGTAGTGCGGCTGGCAGAGGCTTATGCACAGCGACTCTGGGCAGCTTATCTGATTATCGAAGTTTTCGATGAGGATGTAGTCATTTCCGCAGCTCTGCATCTTTGTGAAGGCGATTCTCTGTCTCCACTTACGCATAGCATTTATGTCCACAAGCTCTGTGTTGTCCTGGTTGTAACGGCTCTCGATCATCTGAGCGAGCGCGTTTGCAGTATCCAGGGAGGTCAGGCAAGGTATGCCCAGCTGCATAGCCTTTCTGTGGAGCTTTGTATAATCGCCCATCGTAGCGTCCTTTACGGCGCCGGTATATATGATGTAGCAGAGATCGCCGCTCTCCATGAGAGTATTGATTTCGTCGCTTTCTGTAGCATTTTTCACTGCCGTGACCTCTATGCCGAGGCTTGCGATGGTCTCCGCTGTACCTGTAGTAGCATAGAGCTTCATGCCCATTTTGTAGAAACGGCGCGCGAGTGAGAGTATCTCCTGGTAGTCGTTTGTCTCCACGCTCAGGAATACGCCCGGTTTTTTCTCTCCATATATGGAAGGTACTGTAAAGCCCGCCGCGGTCAAGCCCTTGAAGAGAGCCTCCGCCATGGTCTTACCTATACCGAGTACCTCGCCTGTGGACTTCATCTCAGGTCCGAGGATGGAATTTGCGTCTGTCAGCTTCTCAAAGGAGAATACAGGCACCTTGACCGCGCAGTAAGGCGGTGTCTGGTGCAGGCCGCTGCCGTAACCGAGGTCGGAAAGCTTTGCGCCGAGCATTATCTTTGAAGCCAAATCCACCATAGGCACATTTGTAACCTTGCTGATGTATGGCACTGTACGCGATGCGCGCGGATTTACCTCTATTACGTAGAGCTCATCCTGATATATCAAATATTGAATATTTACAAGTCCCTTTGTGCCCAGCGCAAGCGCCAGATTCTGGGAGCAAGTGCAGATTTTGTCAAGGAACTTATCGCTGAGGTTGTATGGCGGATATACGGCGATTGAGTCACCGCTGTGTACTCCGGCTCTTTCGATATGCTCCATGATGCCCGGAATAAGCACGCTCTCGCCATCGGAAATTACGTCTACCTCAAGCTCCGTACCCGGCATGTACTTGTCCACAAGCACCGGATTTTCAATGCCGCCGGAGAGTATCGTCGTCATATATTTCTTTGTGTCCTCAGGCTCGTGCGCGATGGTCATGTTCTGACCGCCGATTACGTAGGACGGACGCAGAAGCACCGGATACCCCAAAGTTTCCGCGGCGGAGAGAGCCTCCTCCATCGTCTTTACGCCCATGCCCTTTGGCCTTCTGAATCCGAAGGTCTCAAGCAACGCGTCAAAGCGCGCGCGGTCCTCAGCCATGTCTATGCTGTCCGCGGATGTACCCAAAATCTGAATTCCGTTCTGATCGAGGAACTGCGTGAGCTTTACGGCAGTCTGTCCGCCGAAGGCCACTACGACGCCTACCGGATTTTCGACCTTTATGATGTTCATCACATCCTCCGGCGTGAGCGGCTCAAAATACAGCCTGTCCGCCGTGTCGTAGTCCGTGGATACCGTCTCCGGGTTGTTATTTACGATGACTACGTCGTAGCCCATGTCGCGGAGGGTCCATACGCAGTGTACGCTGCTGTAGTCAAATTCTATACCCTGGCCGATTCTGATAGGGCCGGAGCCGAGTACCATAACTACCGGCTTGCCGCTGCGTGCAAAGGTCCTCGCCTCGCAGGATTTTTCGTAGCAGGAGTAGAAGTAAGGCGTCTGCGCGTCAAATTCCGCTCCGCAGGTGTCTACCATTTTGTAGCTCATGTCGAGCGGCGTAAACGGCGTCGCTTCTCCGCAGGCCTCGGCGTCCTTGCAGGCCCCGGCATCCTCGCAGACCCCGGCAGTTTCCGCGGCAGGAGCAAGGCGCTTCAGAGCGGCGTCCGTATAACCGAGCTTCTTGCCCTTTATGTAGAGCTCCTGAGTCAGGCCGCCCGCAAGCTCCTTTTCGAAGTCGGCAAGCTTCTTTATCTTGTTCAGGAACCAATAATCTATTTTTGTAATTTCGTGGATTTCTTCAAGACTCACTCCCGTCTTTATGGCCTCAAAGACCGTAAAGATTCTGTGGTCGTTTTGCTCGTGCAAGCGGTCTACGACAGGAGCCTTTGAAAGCGGTGCCGCATTGAGCGTGTCGAGCGATATCTCCGCGCCGCGCACTGCCTTCATGAGTGCCATTTCAAAGCTCGGAGCGATGGCCATAACCTCGCCTGTCGCCTTCATCTGAGTGCCGAGCTTTCTGCTTGAGCCCGCAAACTTGTCAAACGGCCATTTTGGCAGCTTTACAACTACATAGTCGAGCGTCGGCTCAAAGCAGGCGCAGGTCTTGCCCGTGATGTCATTTTTAATCTCGTCCAGCGTGTAGCCGAGCGCGATCTTTGTGCTTATCTTTGCGATAGGATAGCCGGTCGCCTTTGAGGCCAGGGCCGAGGAGCGGGAAACTCTCGGGTTTACCTCGATTACGGCGTACTCGAAGCTGTCCGGGTTCAGCGCAAATTGGCAGTTGCAGCCGCCCACGATGCCTATCTTGGATATTATGTCCAGGGATGCGGAGCGGAGCATCTGATATTCCTTGTCGGAAAGGGTCAGAGCCGGTGCTACTACGATGGAATCTCCCGTGTGTATGCCTACAGGGTCGAGGTTTTCCATGGAGCAGACAGCGATTACGTTGCCCGCCGCGTCTCTCATTGTCTCAAATTCTATTTCCTTCCAGCCGGAGATGCATCTTTCTACCAGAATCTGTGTGATAGGAGAAAGGTCGAGGCCGCTCTTCGCGATTACGCGGAGCTCTTCCTCATTTTGAGCGATACCGCCGCCCGTGCCGCCCAGAGTAAACGCAGGACGCACGATGACAGGATAGCCTATCTCCTTTGCTATCTCAAGAGCTGTGTCGAGATTCTCCGCCGTTTTTGAAGGAATGAGCGGCTGACCCATCTCCTGCAGCGTTTCCCTAAAGAGCTCTCTATCCTCTGCCTTATCTATGGCTTCTACGTCCGTACCGAGAAGGCGCACGCCGTATTTGTCCAAAACGCCGCGCTTGCTGAGCTGCATAGCTATGGTGAGGCCCGTCTGGCCGCCGAGTCCCGCAAGCAGGCTGTCCGGCTTTTCCTTCGCGATGATACGCTCTACTGTCTCTGCCGTAAGCGGCTCAAGGTAGATTTCGTCCGCAAGGTGCTTGTCTGTCATGATGGTAGCGGGATTTGAATTTACAAGCACTACATTTATGCCTTCTTCGCGCAGAATTCTGCAGGCCTGTGCGCCCGCGTAGTCAAATTCCGCGGCCTGTCCTATTACTATCGGGCCTGAACCGATGACCAGAACCTTATGTATGCTTTTATCCTTAGGCATTGTGCGCACCTCCCATCATAGCTATAAAGCGGTCAAACAGAAATTCCGTATCCTTTGGGCCTGAGCAGGCTTCCGGGTGGAACTGCACCGTAAAGCAGTTCTTTTGCGGATATTCCATGCCCTCGCAGCTTCCGTCATTTGCATTTATGAAAATCTCGTGTCCCACAAGCTTCAGGCTGTCGCTTACAACTGCGTAGCCGTGATTCTGGCTTGTGATGTATGTACGGCTCCCGTCCGTCATCTTCGCAGGCTGATTTCCGCCGCGATGACCGTACTTGAGCTTTATAGTCTCGCCGCCCATTGCAAGCGCTGTCAGCTGATGACCGAGGCAGATTCCGAAAATCGGCTTTTTGCCGAGCAGCTTCTTCACCTGCTTTATGCAATATATATTCTCGGCCGGATCTCCGGGGCCGTTTGAAAGCATGATGCCGTCGTGATCAGCTACCAAAATGAGCTCGGCAGCCGTGTCGTAAGGATATACTGTCACCTCGCAGCCTCTCTTTGTCAGGCAGCGTATGATATTTTTCTTTGCGCCGTAGTCTATGAGTGCTACGGAGTATTTCTTGTCACCGTCTGCGGGTACTACATACTTTTCTTTGCAGCTTACTTCCTTTACGACGCCGACAACCTCGAAGGCATTTATCTCCGCAAGACCCTCCTCAAGTGGTGCAGGTATCTGCGAGCAAATTCTCGCATTTACGACTCCCTTTTCACGTATTATCTTTGTAATCTCGCGCGTGTCTATGCCGCAAATTCCCGGAATTCCGTTGTCCTTTAAGAATTTGTCCAGCTCGTATTCGCTTCTGAAATTTGAAGGTGTGTCGCACAGCTCTCTTACGACGTAGCCCTTCGCTACAGGCTTGCCCTCAAAATCCTCAGGTATCACGCCATAATTTCCTATAAGTGGAAATGTCTGCATGATAATCTGACCCGCGTAGCTTGGGTCTGTGAGAGTTTCGAGGTAACCCTCCATACCTGTGGTAAATACCAGTTCGCCGATGCTGTCTCCGCCTGCGCCTATGCGCCGGCCTTCGTAAATCTCACCGCTGCCAAGTACCAAATATGCTTTTTCCATTACTTGTCTCCCGCTTCCTTTTTTGTTGTTTCGTTTTACTGCTGTTTGTATTTTTAAACTTTAAAAATTGGTTTATCGGTTTTGTGAATGTTCTTTGCTTGCTAAGTTTTCTCGCAAAAATGTATTTTTGCGTGCTTTCGAGAACAAAAATACATTTTTGGGGGCTGCTCGCTCTGCAGCTGGCAGCTTCCTTACAGGGTCGCCGCCATAACCGCCTTTATAGTATGCATTCTGTTTTCTGCCTCATCAAAAACTATAGACTGCTCTCCCTCAAATACGGCATCTGTCACCTCAAGTCCATCATAACCGAATTTTTCATATACATCAAGGCCTATCTCCGTCTCAAGATCATGATAAGCAGGCAGACAGTGCATAAAGCGGCACTGAGCTCCCGCATTTTCCATGAGCTTTTCATTCACCTGATAAGGCATGAGCTTGTCTATTCTCTCTGCCCAGACTTCCTCAGGCTCGCCCATGGATACCCATATGTCAGTGTAGATGACATCGGCATCCTTTGTGGCGTGCATAGGATCCTCGTCGAATTCCAAAATCGCACCGGTCTCCTTTGCGATCTCCTGACACTGGTCTATAAGTGCCTGCTCAGGAAAATATCCATTTGGCGCGCAGGCTACAAAATGCAATCCCATCTTTGCGCAGCCTACCATGAGAGAGTTCCCCATATTATACCGCGCATCTCCCATGTATACAAGCTTTATGCCCTTAAGTTTCCCAAAATGTTCTTTTATCGTAAGGAAATCTGCCAAAATCTGTGTAGGATGGAATTCATTTGTAAGACCATTCCATACAGGTACTCCGGCATACTTCGCAAGCTTTTCAACTCTCTCCTGGCCGAAGCCGCGATATTCTATACCATCATACATTCTGCCGAGCACCCTTGCCGTGTCTGCGATGCTCTCCTTCTTTCCTATCTGCGAGCCCTTTGAATCGAGATATACAGGATGCATTCCAAGATCCGCCGCAGCCACTTCAAAAGAGGATCTCGTCCTTGTGGAGGTTTTTTCGAATATAAGGGCTATATTTTTGCCCTCAAAGAGCCTGTGCGGTATACCCGCCTTCTTTTCCGCCTTGAGTTTTGCGGCAAGCTCCAAAAACTCATCTATTTCTGCCGGTGTAAAATCCAGCAGCTTCAAAAAATTTCTATTCTTAAGTGTGCTCATTGATCCCTTTTAGCCGGAATGGCCTTTCCTTTCGTGAAATTTTATTTGCAAAACAGCTACCACCCAAAGCTTCAAAGGTAGTTTGCAAATGTATACTTTTTTAAAAAATGGCCTATAGGTTTAATATAGGCCATTTGCGTATTTCTTGTGCTTTTTATGTTTGCGTTTGCTGCGCCGGCTGAAAGCAAGAACTCTCGAAGTACGCTACGCCCCGCAGTTTCCGCAAAAACCCCAATTCCTACAGGAGGCCCTGCTCTCTGAGCGCCTGTACCTTTGTAGGCAGACCCCAAAGATTGATAAAGCCTGCAGCCTGTGCCTGGTCATAATCACTCTCGCCGAATGTTACGAGATTCTCACTGTAGAGTGAGTATGGGCTTGTAGTGCCTGCCGGGATGATGTTGCCCTTGTAGAGCTTGAGCTTTACTGAGCCTGTCACGTATTTGTTTGACTCGTTTGCGAAGGCTACGAGAGCTTCCGTAAGAGGAGAGTACCACTTGCCGTAGTAGATTTGGTCGGCCATTACGACTGCGAGCTTCTGCTTCTCGTGGAGTGTGTCTCTGTCTACAGTCAGCATTTCGAGCTGCTCATGTGCAAAATAGAGGATTGTGCCTCCCGGAGTCTCGTATACTCCGCGATCCTTCATGCCGACGAGTCTGTTTTCGACGATGTCGATGATGCCTATGCCGTTTGCGCCGCCCAGCTCATTGAGCTTTTCTATGATCTTGCTGGCCTTCATCTTTTCGCCGTCTACAGCGACAGGAGCGCCGGCTTCGAAGTCGATTGTAACATATGTCGGAGCATCCGGTGCCTTTGCAGGGGATACGCCCATTTCGAGGAAGCCCGGCTTGTCATAATCTGGCTCATTTGCAGGATCCTCAAGATCGAGACCCTCATGGCTCAGGTGCCACAGGTTCTTGTCCTTTGAGTAGTTTGTCTCACGATTTATCTTGAGCGGCACGTTGTGGGCCTCTGCATAGTCGATTTCTTCTTCTCTGGACTTGATGTCCCACTCGCGCCAAGGTGCGATTATCTTCATATTTGGAGCAAAGCGCTTGATGGCAAGCTCAAATCTTACCTGGTCATTGCCCTTGCCTGTAGCGCCGTGTACGATTGCGTCCGCGCCTTCTGCAAGAGCTATCTCAGCGAGCTTTTTGCCGATTACAGGACGCGCAAAGGCTGTGCCGAGGAGGTATGTCTCATATTTTGCGTCCATCTTCATGGCAGGAACTATGATTTCGTCTACCATTTCGTCTACAAGATCAGCTACGATGAGCTTGCTTGCGCCTGTAGCGATGGCCTTTTCCTCGAGGCCTTCAAGCTCGTCTGCCTGGCCTACGTTGCCGGCAACTGCGATGATTTCAGGGTTGTTGTAGTTTTCCTTGAGCCAAGGAATGATTATCGATGTATCCAGTCCGCCTGAATATGCGAGTACTACTTTTTTGATGTTTGACTTGTCCATTTTTTTCTCCCTAAGCTAAGCGCTTATACTTTCTCTTTTTACCTATTAGTTGAACCACTTTTCGATGAGCTCATCGTAAGTGCCATTGTCCTTCATGTTCTGCAGACCTGTGTTGATCTTCTCGAGGAGCTCAGTGTTGCCCTTCTGTACTGCGAAGCCGTAGGATTCAGCGTTGAGCGGCTCACCTACCATCTTTACATTGCCAGCCTGCTTATTCATATAAGCCTGTGCTACCGGCTTGTCGATGATAACTGCCTGAATGTCTCCGTTTATGAGCTGCAGCATGCAAGTATCGAAACCGTTCAGGATGATTGCTTCTTTGATAGTGCCTGCCTCTGCGAGAGCATTTACCTCTTCTGCGCCTGTTGTACCGATCTGGCTTGCAACCTTCATATCAGCTGTCAAATCATCGATTGAAGTGATTGTCTCATTATCTTCCTTTACAACAACTACGAGCGCGGAATCATAATATGTATCTGAGAAGTCTACCTTTTCCTGTCTCTCAGGATCCTCTGCATTCATACCTGCTGTGATGATGTCTCCATTTCCTGCCTGAAGAGCCGGGATGAGTGAATCAAATTCCATATCCACGTATTCTACCGCAAAGCCCTGGTCCTCTGCGATTGCGTTCATGAGGTCCATATCGAAGCCGATGATTTCGCCTGTCTCCTCATCTACTGTATCAAACGGTGGAAATGTAGCTTCTGTAACCGCGGTGTATGTGGTAACTTCGCTGCTTTCGCTTCCGCCCTCTGTCTCCGTGCTTTCGCCGTCTGCGCTGCCGCCGCAGGCTGCAAGGCTAAGTACCATCACACTCATAAGACCCATTGCTAAAAACTTCTTTAACTTATTGCTCATTTTTCTTTCTCCTTTTTTGATTTTTTCTTTCGTTCTTTTACTTTTTTAGATTTCACTTTTCTTTTTACGTTTTTATTGCGCCCTCAAACAGGCTTTCTTATTGTCGTATCGTCATGCATATTTATTCGTTGTTTTGCATAATCTATCAACAACGGTTATAAATATACACCATTTTTCAATATTACGCAAGGCCTTTTTTGCATTTTTTTAAACTTTTTTTGCAGGGCATGAAATTGGCAATTTCACACACGTGTAGTAGAATTATAATACGAAAGGAAGTGGCGATATCGGATTGGGGACTATCGACTCATAGCGGATATACAGGACGACCGACTTGTTCTCATTTCCATTGATGCGGGATATAGAAACAGAATATATGAATATGCGAAATGAGCTCGGAAAAGCCTCCGAGCTCATTTCGCATATTACCTTTTGATTTTATTCGTCGTCGTCTTATCGAAAGCCTTGTCCCTGAGGCAAACCCTCGTAATTTGCTTATACACAGGCAGTTTCTCGCACTCCCTTGAAATGTCCTTTGACACCTGCTTTTTAAGCTCCTCCATCGAAAGCGCGCAAAGCTTCCTGCCATCGGCAAGCGTCGCCTCCGCAAGCTTTTCCTCGCTCAGATAGACCTCGGCCATAAGCCCCGTCTCGCCGCCATCCTTGCCCTTGATGCCGCGCACCACTACTTCCCCTATGTATGGGATATTCATAATGTAGTTTTCCAGCTCCTCCGGGAAGATATTTTTGCCGTTGTCGAGCACGATGATATTCTTCTTGCGGCCCGTAATCACAAGCTGGCCCTTGTCGTTCATGTGACCGTAGTCGCCCGTCTTAAACCAGCCATCCGGCGAAAGCACCTCCGCCGTGAGCTCCGGATTCTTGTAATAACCCAGCATTACAATGTCGCCCTTTACGCAAATCTCGCCGTTTCCCTCGCCGTCGATATCCTCGAATTTGATGTCAATGCACGGAATCTTCACCCCGACCGTCGCGCAATCGTTGAAATAATCGCGGTTTGCGCTCACAAGCGGCGAGCATTCCGTAATCCCGTAGCCATTTATGAGATTGATGCCGATAGCGTCGAAAAACTCCCCAAGCTCCGGCCTGATAGGCGCGCCGCCCGATACGATCTTGATCAGATTGCCGCCAAAGGCCTCGTGAATGGACTTAAAGAAGACTCCGCGCAGGTCGATGTGGAATTTTCTAAGGAAATTGCTCAGCTTCATCATGCGCGCCAGCGTCTTGTCCTTGCCGCTTTCGTGCGCGTTTGACCAGATTCTCTTGTAAAAAATTTCCACAAACGCCGGCACCAGATAGATATAGTCAGGCTTATAAAGCTGCATGTTCTTGAGCACCGCCTTGAGGCTCTCATTTATGCAAATGCACGCATGCTTATGCAGCGACACCAAAATCCCCGCGACGCCCTCGTATGTGTGATGATAAGGCAGCACCGACAGACATCTTGTATACACAGTCGATGTCCGCAGCCCGTCGTAGGCCACAGCCACCAGATTTTTCTCCGACAGCATGACGCCCTTTGCCATGCCGGTCGTCCCTGAAGTGTATACAAGCATCCTCATTGTCGTGAGCTCTGTCTTTATGGAAGTGTAGCTCGTATCGCCGCCCTGGTAGAGCGTTTTGCCCTTTTCCATTATTTCGCGGAAACTGCGGCGTTTTGCGGAAACGTCCGCGTCTCCCGAAGCCCCGGCAGTTTCCGCATCGGCAAAGCTTGCGCCCGCAAGGCTCGCTTCTCCTTCAGCTGCCTTTTCCTCGCCAAATGCCACAAAATACTTCATCCGCGGCAGGGCTGCCATGATTTCGGGTATCCATTTTTCGTACTTCGCGGAGTAGAAGAGCACCTCGCTGTCGCTGTCCGCGAGGACATTTATGATATCCTGAAGCGGAAGCTCCTTGTCGATAGGGACAAAGACGCCGTTTGTCTGCAGCATTGTAAGATAGACCACGAGCCACTTGTAGCTGTTTTCGCCGATGCAGGCCACGTGGCTGCTGATTACACCGAGATTTGAAAGGCCGGTGCCCAGGCAGAAGATATCGTTTTGGAATTCTCTGTATGTGACGGTCTTTATCTCCTTGTTTTCCTTGTATTTAAATGCCGGCTGATCGCCCGCCGCTGCTACGGCCTTGTCCATCAGCTCTCTTACGCTTGTGATTTTCTCTACATTATTATATGGGTAATTTTTCTTGTATTTTTTACCGTTTATCATTTTCACTTTCTCCTGTTGTGTATTTATGTATACTTTTTCAAATCTATATCACATCTGGTTTTCCAAACCATTATAAGTTATTTTGATAAACACGTCAATAGCTTTTAAAAATAACTTGCGGCTGCCGGGCGGTTTTTGTCTTGGTTTTGGATGACATTGTCAATTGACCGGAGATGGGAAAAGTGGTAGAATATGTGATGAATTTAAGAAAACATTGCGCAACTATTTGTGCCGCCTGCAAAATGGCGGCGGAATGGAGAATTTCAGCCATGATAAAGATAAATGCCGAAGATTTACTGAATTACCGCTGCCCGAGATGGAATGAGCTGCCGGAGATTGACCTCTACATCGATCAGGTCGTATACATCCTGCAAAACAGTCTGTCCGTATTTTCCAAGGACGACGCACCCATCATCACCGCCAGCATGATAAACAACTACGTCAAGCAGGACGTACTGCCTGCGCCCAAGAAAAAGAAATACAACCGCACGCACCTTGCCTACCTTTTCGTAATCTGCACCTTCAAGAGAATCATGAGCATATCGGAGATCGGCGTCTCCATAAGCATCATGCGCCGCATTGTCTCTGTGGAGGACGGCTACAACCTCTTCTGCGAGGAGCTTGAGAGAGCGCTGCGTCGCGCATTTTACCCCGCGATAGAAAACGCTCCCGCTCCTGACGCACTCTTTACGGACGAGGACGAACCCCGCGAAGTTTCCACAATGAAAGCCATACTCGCGGCATTCGCAAATTGCGTCCTTGTCGACCGTCTCATACTCATGCGTGACATGCCCATTGAGAAGACTCCTGACTAATTTTGCCCGCGCCTTTTTTCGTCCTGCCAAAGCTATTATCCGTCCATTTCGGAATTCACAGCCTGACCGATTGGCGCATGGATATAAGCTTTTCTTATATCTATCTACGCTTTCTGATTATAAGTTTTTATTGTTGCCATGATAAAAAGGTGTGAAGGCTTACTGTCTTGACACCTGAAGGCTTGTGATAGTATACTCTTCATGCAGGCAACGCTCACCCTTTGGTGTGTGTTGCCAAAGCTTCGGAGTAATGAGCATTGAGTTGACTGAGCGGTCAAACCCCGAAGCAGCAGATGAAAGACTTCAGATTACTTTTGCCGGCGCGAGGCGGCGTAAAGATGAAAAGACGGAAAGGGGATTTTTATATGGAATTACAGGAAGTGTTTGAAAAAAGGCACAGCGTCAGAAAGTATACTGACGAGGATGTGCCAAAGGAAGCTTTGCTTGAGATGGTCAAGGCCGCAAGGCTTGCGCCATCCGGACACAATATACAGAATTGGCACTTTGTGATCATAAAAAATAAGGAATTGATAGCAAAGGTAATGGAGGCCATAAAGGGCGCAAATGAGGCTATAGCTAAAATGATGGAGCCAAAAAGCCCGGAAAGCGCCGAGAAGTTTAGAAAGAGCTATGCTTATGTCACACGTTTTGCGGGGAGAGCCCCTGCGCTTGCGGTAGTATTTACCACAGAATATCGTCCAAATGGCTATGCGGAATGTGTCGCGTCAGGCATAGACACGCTGCTTGTGGATGACCCTCGCAAGAGCCCTTCTATGCAGGGACTCGGCGCCGGAATTGAGCACTTTATGCTCAAGGCTACAGAGCTCGGCTATGGCGCATGCTGGCTGTCAAGTCCAAATTACGGAGCTGACGCTGTCGCGGAGCTTCTTGCCAGGGAGATAGGCTTTGAAAAGCCGGGCTGGTTCATGGCAGCTATATTGTCCATCGGCGTACCAAGGGAGCCACAGGTAAGCACAAAACGAAAGGATCTCGAAGAGATCTACACCTTTGTAGACTAATCAATAGCTCAAGCTAAAGTTCTTTTTCATGGCCGCAGCCTGCAAATTCTCTCCGAGGCTGCGGCCATGTAAGAACCGGGGCAGCTCCTGCCAAATCGCTAAAAGGAGCTGCCCTTGATTAAAAAACAATCAAATTCAAATCGGGTATAAAAAATATAAAAGCCCGCCTCATGATTTTGAGGCGGGCTTTTTCTTATATACTCTATTTTGCAGCCTTTACAGCCTTTATGGATGCGATAAGCTCAGGTACTACCTTGAACAGGTCTCCTGTGATACCATAGTCAGCAATCTCGAAGATAGGAGCTGTATCATTCTTGTTTACAGCGATGATGCACTCACTATCC
>CAVHIG010000046.1:5626-16509 GCA_963636105.1 Anaerovoracaceae bacterium | reverse complement strand
CAGAACGTCGTGAGACAGTTCGGTCCCTATCCGCTGTGGGCGTTGGAAATTTGAGTGGAGCTGTCCTTAGTACGAGAGGACCGGGATGGACATACCTCTGGTGCACCAGTTGTTCTGCCAAGGGCATAGCTGGGTAGCTACGTATGGACGGGATAAGCGCTGAAAGCATCTAAGTGCGAAGCCCCCCACAAGAAAAGATTTCCTCCAGAAATGGTAAGACTCGTGAGAGACTATCACGTTGATAGGTCGGAGGTGTAAGTGCAGCAATGCATTAAGCTGACCGATACTAATAGGTCGAACGCTTGACCAATGGTTTCAAGAAATACACATAAGACATTATTCAGTTTTGAGGGTACATTGGTACTCAAAGATCACGCAGGATTTTGAGCCGGATGCAAGGCAGCAGGCGGTTCAAAAGACAAGTGATAAATCCGGTGATTATAGCGAGGAGGCCACACCTGTTCCCATCTCGAACACAGAAGTTAAGCTCCTTAGCGCTGATGATACTTGGCGGGAAGCTGCCTGGGAAAGTAGGACGTTGCCGGTTCACGGAACAACGCATGCCGATTGGCGTGCGTTGTTTTGTTTTTTGCGTATGTACATAAAAAAATATAAATTTGCCATCTCCTATTGACATATTTAAATGCAGTGATAGAATATTATCGAAAAACAAAGTGTGCACGGTGCACACATAAGCAGAATTTAAAAAGATAGGAGGTTGGCAGCCGAAGAAAAGCTGCCTGAAAGGAACATGAAAAAATTAATGACCGGAAATGAAGCTCTGGCCAGAGGCGCGTGGGAAGCGGGAGTACATTTCGCATCAGCTTATCCCGGCACTCCGAGCACAGAAATTCTTGAAAACATGACTGGATACAAAGAAGTATATTCCGAATGGGCACCAAATGAGAAAGTTGCCATGGAAGCAGCCATAGGAGCATCCGTTGCAGGGGCGAGAAGTATGGCATCCATGAAGCACGTAGGTCTCAATGTAGCGGCGGATCCTCTTTTCACATTTGTATACCTTGGAGTAGGCGGCGGTATGGTTACTGTCACAGCCGATGAACCGGGCCAGCACAGCTCGCAAAATGAGCAGGACAACAGAAATTATGCAAGGGCTGCAAAAATCCCTATGATGGAGCCTTCGACGTCTCAGGAAGCAAAGGACTTTATGAAGGAAGCGTTTGAAATCTCCGAAAAATTTGATACTCCTATACTTATGAGAATGACTACAAGAGCATGTCACTCAAAGGGCATCGTAGAATGCGGTGAGAGAAAGGAAGTACCGGGCAAGAAGTACGAGAAAAACGTTCCAAAGTATATGACGGCTCCCGCGCTCGCAAGAAAGATGAGAGCAAGACTTGAGGTGAGACTCGCGGCTCTCAAGGAGTTCTCCGAGACTACGCACCTGAACAGAATAGAGGACAATGGCAAGAAGGTCGGTGTCGTTACATCCGGAATGTGCTATTGCTTTGCAAAGGAAGTATTCGGCGATGATGTAAATTATCTGAAGCTCGGATTCACATATCCTCTTCCTTCAAATCTCATAAAGAAGTTCTGCACGGGACTTGATACTATATATGTAATAGAAGAAAATGATCCGCTTTTGGAGGAAGAAATTCAAAGGCTCGGCTTTGATCCTAAGGGCAAGAATACCTTCCCTGCATATGATGAGCTCACATCTGATGTAATCAGAAGGAGCGTATATGGCAAGGGCTTCGACGTTTTGGATTATGACCATACGAAGGTTATAGACCGTCCGCCTGCACTTTGCGCAGGATGTCCGCACAGAGGCCTCTTCTATGAGCTGGGCAAGAAAAAGAACGTCATGGTATCCGGCGATATCGGCTGCTATACACTTGGCTTTGCTGCTCCATACAATGCGATGGATATCAATCTTTGCATGGGCGCAAGCTTCTCGATGGGTCATGGCGCAGCAAAGGCCTTCGAAATGTTTGGAGAGGATATGAGAGTAGTCTCTATATTAGGAGATTCCACATTCTTCCATACAGGCATAAATTCCCTGACAGAATGCATATACAACAATTCCAAAACTGTAAATATCATCCTGGATAACAGAATCACGGGAATGACGGGTCATCAGGAAAATCCGGGCTCCGGAAAGCACGCTGACGGAAGCGACGCGACTATGATCGACATAGAGACTGTCTGCAGAGCTTTGGGCGCAAAGAACATAAGGACAATAGATCCAAACGATATCAAGCTCGTAAGAGAGACACTCGACTGGGCACTGGCACTTGATGAGCCTTCCGTAATCATCACAAAATATCCTTGCGTACTCAAGAAGTTTACAGAGGACGACAAGGCAAAATTCCCTACAGCATACAAGACAAAGGACGTAGTGGACAAGGACAAGTGCATAGGCTGCAAGCTTTGCTTGAAGAGCGGCTGCCCAGCTCTCTTCCTGAACAGAGAAGACAAGAAGGCTGAGGTCGATCCGCTTCAGTGCGTAGGCTGCGGTGTATGCGAGCAGATTTGCCCAAAGAACGCTATCGGAAAGGAGACTAAGTAAAATGAGTAAGCACGCAGGAAAAGCTACAAAAAGCATATTGCTGGTCGGCGTAGGCGGCCAGGGCACAATCCTTGCTTCCAAGCTTCTGACATTGGGTCTGATGGAAGAAGGCTATGACGTAAAAATGAGTGAAATCCACGGCATGAGTCAGCGCGGAGGCAGCGTATCCTCGCAGGTAAGATACGGCGAGGCTGTATGGTCTCCTGTAATCGAAAAAGGCTCCGCGGACATGATCGTATCCTTTGAAAAAATGGAAGCCCTGAGATGGCTCGAATTCCTCAAGCCGGGCGGCAAGGTTGTAGTAAATAACTACGAAATGATGCCTATGCCTGTCATCATGGGCGAAGCCGACTACTCGCCTGAAATCGTGGACGAAATCAAAAAGGCCTGCGACGACGTGACCGTAATCAACGCCACCGAGGAAGCAATGAAGCTCGGCAACGGCAAGGTTATGAACATCATCCTTCTCGGCACTATCATCAAGGCTATGGGCCTCACAGACATCGACTGGGACAAGATCGTAAGAGAAAATGTCAAGCCGGCATTTATCGAAGATAATCTCAAGGCTATAAAAGTCGGGATGGATCTGGTATAATAATTTAAAATGCATTCAGGCCAGCGAGAGGAGAACGAAGATGAACGTATACGATGAATATAAGAAGAAGCTTGTGAGCGCCGCGGAGGCGGTAAAGCTTGTAAAGGACGGCGACTGGGTGGATTACAGCCAGACCTGCTCTTTCCCGGAGGCGCTGGATGAGGCACTGGCGGCGCGTCGTGATGAGCTTTGTGATGTAAAGATCAGAAACGCCATTGCGATGAAGCCGATACAGGTAGTGGAATGCGACCCGGAGCATAAGGCATTTACATATAATGCTTGGCATTGCTCGGGAATAGACAGAAAATACATCGACAACGGGATGGCTTTCTTTTCACCTATGCTCTTCCGTGATTGCGGATCTTATTATAAAAAGGGCTTTGCGCCGGTAAATGTGGCGATGATCAGCGTGGCGCCGATGGACAAGCACGGATATTTCAGCTACGGCCTGACAAATTGCTGTCTGCAGGAGATGCTGGACGCGGCGGACCACATCATACTTGAGGTAAATGAGCATATGCCGGTCATCTATGGTATGGAAAACGACCATATACACATTTCAGAGGTGGATTATGTAGTAGAGGGCGGAAGAGACGTCTGCATGGTTCCGAGTCCCGCTGCAAGCGAAATTGACAAGAAGATTGCGGGACATATTTTCCCATTTTTGTATGACGGACTTACGGTGCAGATTGGAATAGGCGGTATGCCAAATGCGCTGGGCGGCCTTATCGCGGAGTCTGACCTCAAGGACCTCGGCATGCATACAGAGCTCATGAGCGACGGCTATCTCAAGCTCTATCAGGCGGGCAAGATTACAAATAAGAAGAAGCCTGTAAACCGCGGCAAGGGAGTTTTTTCCATCTGCAACGGTTCGAGGGAGCTTTACGAATTTTTGGATCACAACATCGATATACTTTCGGCGCCGATGTATTATGTAAACAATCCGGCGGTGATAAAGGAGCTTGACCATTTTGTATCCATAAACGGCTGCGTGGCCATGGATCTTTTCGGTCAGGTATCATCCGAAAGCTCCGGCATACGCCAGATCAGCGGTACGGGCGGACAGCTCGACTTTGTGACGGGAGCATATGCCGCGGAGCACGGACAGGCCTTCCTCGCGATGAGCTCGACCTTCAAGGATAAGCAGGGCGTGCTGCACTCGAGGATAATGCCGAAGTTTACGGCGGGAGATATCATCACGACGCCGAGGACGCAGGCACCGACGATGGTGACGGAGTACGGCGTGGCACAGCTTTCCGGTCTGACGACATGGCAGAGAGCAGAGAAGATTATAAATATTGCGCATCCGGACTTCAGAGAAGAACTGATAAAGGCCGCGGATGAGCAAAAAATCTGGAGAAAATCAAATAAAAGATAGTTTTGCATATAAGACATTCGAAAGTCAAGAAAACGCACAAATAAAGATACAAACAGAGACACGGAAAAAAGCGAATCGCATTGCGGGATTCGCTTTTTTTGTTGTAAAACAGCCGGAATATGATAGAATAAAATCAGTGTGCGGCAGGCAGATGAGCGCATTGGAAGGCACAAATGATATAAAAAACAAGCCACAAAAGGAGAAATATATATGAAGATAATCACATGGAACGTAAATGGCATACGCGCCTGCATGGGCAAGGGATTTTTGGACTTTGCCAAGGCAGAGCTGCCGGACATGCTTTGCGTGCAGGAGACAAAGATGCAGGTAGGACAGGCGGAGGTGCCGCTTGAGGGATATTTGCAATACTGGAACAGCGCCGAAAAGAAGGGATATTCCGGAACTGCCATTTTTTCCAGGCACGAGCCTCTTTCGGTAAATTACGACATTGACGCAGCCGGACACGACACGGAAGGACGCGCCATCACGCTCGAGTTTGACAAATTTTACCTTGTGACAGAATACACGCCAAACGCGCAGGAAGGCCTCGCCCGCATAGACTACCGCATGGAATGGGAGGACGCGCGCCGCGCCTATCTCGCGAAGCTTTCCGCAAAAAAGCCCGTAATACTTTGCGGGGACCTGAATGTAGCCCACAATGAGATAGACCTCAAAAATCCAAAGACAAATCGCGGAAACGCCGGCTTTTCCGACGAGGAGCGAGGCAAGCTTTCAGAGCTTCTGGCCTCGGGATTTACGGATAGCTTCCGCTATCTCTATCCGGACGCAAGTGGAATATACACCTGGTGGTCCTATCGCGCAAACGCCCGTAAAAACAATGCCGGGTGGCGCATAGACTATTTTCTTGTATCAGATTCCATACGTGACAAAATAAGGGATGTAGTCATCAGAAATGACATATATGGCAGCGATCATTGCCCGGTGATACTGGATATAGATCTGTAGACATCGAAGGATTTTCACTAAATAGAATATAATAGCTTAAAATCGCCTGGCAAAAAAAGAAATAGCAGGCAAAAGAAAGGAATTGGGAAATTTGGAAAGCTTTATCGTGTCGATAAATGCCATAGTGCCGCTGGTGACTATGGCATGCATCGGTTTCTTCTTGAGATACAAAAAAATCGTTAGCTTAAGTACATTCAGCGAGGTAAACCGGCTGTGTTTCAAGCTCTTTCTGCCGGCACTCCTTTTCTACAATACATACACGGCAGAGAGCGACCTCGGGGCGAGCCTGAAGCTCATAGGCTTTGTAATATTGACCATACTCATCATATTCACAATATTGATGATAGTCGTGCCGCATATCGTAAAATCTCCGCCGCGCCAGGGCGCCATGATACAGGCCTGCTTCCGGAGCAATTACGTGCTGCTGGGCATGCCGATCGCAATCGTAATCTGCGGTGAGGGAAACGTAGGTCTTGTGGCAACGGCGGCGGCCTTTGTCGTACCTCTTTTCAACTTCCTATCGGTGCTTGCGCTCACAACGCACACCGGTCACAAGGCAAACTTCAAAACAATAGCCTTAAACATCATCAAAAACCCGCTCATAGACAGCGCTATCCTTGGACTTGTCCTCATGCTCCTCGGCGTGGAGCTTCCGACATTCATAAGCTCCACGGTGCGAGACCTCGGTAAAGTCGCAACTCCACTGTCTATCATCACACTCGGCGGCAGCCTTGCGATAGAGCAGGCTGTCCGGAACAGAAAAGCTCTCCTATGCGGCGTGACTACAAAGCTCTTGCTTGTCCCGGCTATAGTGATTCCAATCGCCATAATGCTCGGCTTCCGTGGCGTCGCGCTTGTAAGCGTCCTGACAATATTTGCCTCACCTACGGCAGTCAGCTCCTATGTGATGGCAGGTCAGCTCGGTGGCGATGGCGAGCTCGCGGGCGAGCTGGTGCTTTCCTCCACAGTTGTAGCGGCCTTTACAATGTTTCTCTGGATCTTCGGCCTGAGCAGCGCAGGCCTCATATAGTCGCGGAAACGGCGCCGTTTCCGCAAAAAAAGAAGCCTCCCCTTCACGGCGGAAAATTGCGATTTTGCGAAAGTAGCCGTTGACTTGAGGGAGACTTTTTTTTATAATGTAGTGTGGACAAATTTTAAGGAATAAGGAGCGATTGAGATGAGATTTATGAGTACGAGGGGCAGCCAGAATGTGAAGAGCGGCGCCCAGGCGATAATAGCGGGAATTGCAGAGGACAAGGGACTGTATGTGCCGGAAAACGTGCCCGCGCTGCCTTTTAAGCTTTCGGACATGGTCGGAAAGACATATAAAGAGATCGCGTATCCGATAATCAAGAGCTTTTTCGACGATTATACGGATGATGAGATGAAATATTGCATAGATGGCGCATATACCGACAAGTTTGAGGCGGAGGATGTGGTGCCGGTAGTCAAGGCGGGCGATGCCTACTTCCTTGAGCTTTATCACGGCAGGACGGCGGCATTCAAGGACATGGCGCTTTCGATTCTTCCTTATCTGCTTACGACAGCGATGAAGAAGGAAAAGGAGGACAACAAGGTCTGCATACTTACGGCGACTTCGGGCGACACGGGAAAGGCCGCGCTTGAGGGCTTTGCGGACGTACCTGGCACTGAGATTATAGTATTCTTCCCAAATAAGGGCGTCAGCCAGGTGCAGGAGCGCCAGATGGTCAGCCAGGAGGGCGCAAATACTCATGTCTTTGCGATAAATGGAAATTTCGATGATGCGCAGACCGGCGTAAAGAAGATTTTCAACGACGCTGAATTCGCAAAGGAGCTTGCTGCGAAGGGCTGCAAGCTGTCATCGGCAAATTCGATAAATATAGGAAGACTTGTGCCACAGGTGGCATATTATGTATACGGATACATCAAGCTGCTCGAAAAGGGCGCTGTGAAGGACGGCGAAAAGATAAATGTTGTAGTGCCTACGGGAAACTTCGGAAACATCCTCGCCGCTTATTACGCAAAGCACATGGGCGTGCCTATCGGAAAGCTCATCTGCGCTTCGAACAAGAATCAGGTGCTTACAGATTTTATAAATACAGGAATTTATGACATAAAGAGGGATTTCTATCTTACGAATTCCCCTTCAATGGATATTTTGATCTCCTCAAACCTCGAGAGATTGCTCTATCACCTCTCCGGAAACTCCGGCGCAGAGATCAAGGCTCTTATGGAAAAGCTCGACGGCGAGAAGAGCTACGAAGTTTCCGCAAAGATAAAGGCAGGCATGGCTGACTTTGTGGGCGGCACGGCAAATGTCGAGGAGACAAACGAGACAATCGGAAAAATGTACAAGGAAAACGGATATCTCATGGATACGCACACGGCGGTTGCCTACAAGGTATACGAGGATTACAGGAAAGCTACGGGCGATGTGACGCCTGCGCTTATCGCTTCCACTGCAAGCGCCTACAAGTTTGCGGACAGTGTGGCCACATCCATCGGTCTTTCTGAGGAAAAAGACGGATTCGCCTACATCGAGGCTCTGAATAAAGCTACGGGTGTGGCAGTGCCAAAGGGACTGAAAGGCCTGGAAAGCAAGGAAATCAGGCACAATCGCGTACTTGATATAGCCGATATGAAGGCTGCGGTGGCTGAGTCTGTGATGTAATTCGCCCGGGAGGCTGACCCGGGAAAGTCTGCTCGAAAAGGACGGACCGGAAATGTCTGCCCGAAAAGGACGGATCGGAAATGTCTGCCCGAAAAAATCCAAGTGATGACTGCCCGCGGTCAATAAGGGCGCGCGGGCTTCATTAAATAAATTTAAGCGTTGTACCCTCTGCATGAGGAGGGAGAACAGCAGAAATGGAGATTTTTATGAAAAACAATGTCAATGCTAAAACTTATAAGATGGTACAGATGGCCATACTTATCGCGATCATGCTGATCTTTGCGTTTACGCCGGTCGGGTATATAAAGGTGGGCGCGATTGAAATCACCTTGATGGTAATTCCGGTGGCTGTGGGCGCGATTGTGCTCGGACCGGCCTGCGGAGCCATACTCGGCGGTATCTTCGGCGTCACGAGCTTTGTGCAATGTTTCGGCATGTCTGCATTCGGGACATTTTTATTCAGTTTGAATCCGGTGATGACTTTTATTACGTGCATCGTGCCGAGAATCCTGTGCGGCTGGCTGGCGGGACTGATTTTCCAGGCGCTGTACAAGACGGGCAAAAAGGGGCTTGCGACCTATGTGGGCAGCCTTTCGACGGCGCTGCTCAATACGCTTTTCTTCATGGGCTGCATAATTGCCTTTTTCTGGAATGATGCGGGCTTTGTGGCTCAGATGACTGCCTGGGGCATCACGACGAAGTCTGTGGGCGTATTTTTGGCGGCTTTTGTCGGCGTAAACGGCGTAGTCGAGGCGATTGTCAATTTTGTCGTGGGCGGCGCGATTTCGCGTGCGGTGCTTCGGTATAGGAATAAGAAGTAGCTTATAAATTTTAAATAAAAAATTATAGTGCAGTGTTCACTACAAAAGACGTCACTTCTGATGGTGACGTCTTTTGTTTTGTCTCGGATTTGGTAAGGTCCAAAAAAATCCCTTATGCTAAATTTTCATACGCCGCCAGTTCGCGATCTTTGAAGCAGCAAAAATAGATATTCATGGCATAATCCTTGTGCTCGCTCGCCCATTTCAAGGCCGCCGCCATTGACACCTTTGCGGCCTCATCAAGAGGATAACCATATACTCCCGTGGATATTCCTGGAAAAGCTATGCTTGCGCAGCCATTTTTGTAAGCAAGCTCAAGCGAGTTGTAATAGCAATCTGCAAGCTCTTTGGCATCGGTTTCGCTTCCGCTGTAAATCGGGCCGACCGTGTGAATGATGTATTTGGCATTTTTGATGTTGTAAGCTTTTGTGATTTTTGCCTCTCCGGTATTGCAACCGTGCAGCTTTCTGCATTCCGCAAGCAATTCCGGTCCGGCGGCTCTGTGTATAGCGCCATCTACGCCGCCACCACCGAGAAGGCTGCTGTTTGCGGCATTTACAATCGCGTCTACCTGCATATCTACGACACTGCCCTTTATAAGTTTAATAGTTGACTTTACGGGGCATTTCCCATCTTTATCTAATGCCTGTTTTAAAAATATCTCTTGCATAGCGAAAACTCCTTTCCGAAGTAGCTGTATCAACATTTTAGAAAAGTTTATCATCGATTCCTTTGACCGTCAAGGTGGGAATTTTTCCTTTCAATTCGCTTGTACAGTGCACCACTGATTATTTCACATCAGGAGGTAAAAGATGGATTGTGAGGCAGCCGAAATGACCGCAGGAGCATTCGAGACTGTGAAGCTCGGGAAAACTCAGGGCCTCTAAACCCGCATAAAAACATTTTATTAAAAAATCAGCCTTGCGGCTGATTACGATTTTATTACGTCATCAATTACGAACCGTGCTTATCCTGTGGTCTGAACTGTAACTTCTTATATTTGAAGGATTTACCAGGGTGTGATGCGGTTGGAACGCTGGATAGCTTTGAGATTTTCCTTGGAAAAGGTGAGCTTGGCGATCAATTCATCATCCTCAACCGGGATATTCTCGGAGATGTAGATTTTATCAGCCCTTGGAACAATAGGAAGGGATGATAATCCGACCATGATGCCCAGATAATAGCTGCTTCTGCTGATCGGAGCCATCGCTGAGATATGTCCGTACTCTGCAGAATGAAACCGATTGTGGAAACTGAAATTGAATAAATTTTCGTTAAGAAACAGCTTACCTATGTAAGTATTGCCGGATGATTCATAATTGTGGTAGTTGTGTACGTCAGAATGCAGAACCGCAGCATACGGGATTCCAGTTTTATCAATTTCTATGACACTTCTGACAAAACGCTTGCTTGAGGCATCATAACAGCAGGCATACAATTTCTGTGCCGTGACAGCGTTGAAATTTGCTTCGTTTTCCTGATAGGTATCTTCAATGATGGATGTTATGAGCATTGCGGGATCAATCGCCAGTGCGTGGCAAATATCTATGTAGGTTTCTAAATCAATGCCGGATAAGCCCTTCTCATATTTTGAGACACATGCCTTCCCTTTATGAATTATTTTGCCCAATTCTTCTTGAGACATCTTACTTTTTTTGCGATTCATCCTTAAATGCTTGCCAAGCGTTTCATAAAACATGTAATTTCACCTCACTTGCTTAGTAACTAACAAAAAAAGGATAGCAGAAATGAACGATAAAAGTCAACTAAAAAGAAACAATTATTTGAAATTTGTAATGAAGCAGATGGCAAATTCAAAATTGTTTGAAAAATTCGCGATATGCGCTACTTTCAGTTGACTTTTTGTCAAAAAATCAACTGAATCGCTCTTTTTGAGAATTTGCCCGCAGACAGCAATGAATATATAATGAGTCAAGAAT
>CAVHIG010000046.1:0-5616 GCA_963636105.1 Anaerovoracaceae bacterium | reverse complement strand
CAAGAATCAGGAAGTTTACAAGCTAATGAAAAAGGAAGGACGGATGATTGATTTGAAAATAATTTGTGGGATGCTGGGACATGAAGCAAATACGTTTTCAGTAGAGAAAGGAACGCTTGCTCGATTCCTGCCAGAAGGAAGCTGGGTTGTAGATGATGAAGTTTTCAAACGGCATAAGGGAGCTTACAGCTTTATAGGCGGGATGATGCAGGTTGCAGAGGAAGAGAATGTAGAATTGCTTCCGACAGTTGCTTTTCAGGGAGTGGGGCCTGCGCTTACGAAGGACTGCTTTGATACTGTTTTGGGCGAGCTTCTGAAGAGAATTGAGCATTTTTCTGCAGATTGTGATGGTATATGTCTTGCATTGCACGGGGCAGGAGTAGCTGAAAATGCCGATGATATGGAAGAATATACGCTAAGAGAGGTCAGAAAGATTGTCGGAGATAAAATTCCGATCACGGTCTGCCTGGATTTACACGGAAATATTACACAAGGAATGGTGGATTTAAGCAACGGGTTATTCGGTATAAAGGAATATCCTCATACCGATGAAAAAGAGGCAGGCTCTTTGGCAATGAGAAGCTTAATCAGGCAGATCAGAAATGAAATAAAAACAGAAACATTCGTTGAACCGCTGCACATGTTGATCCCGTGCACGGTCGGAATGACTACAGGTCTGCCGATGAGTGAGTTTACAGATTTTGTAAGAGAGAAAAAGGTAGAATACAATTTGGTAGATGCCTCCTTATTCCATGGCTTCCCATATGCGGATGTTCCTTTTAGTTCTGCGTCCGTGGTGACCGTCAGTGATAAGAATTCAAAGCTTTCGGCAGAGGATGCAGCGAAAAAGATTGCTGCGGAGATATGGAGAGAAAGGGAAAAGCTGAATGTAAAGCTGCCGACAGCGGAGGAGGCGATTCAAAAAGCCCTGAAGATGGGGGAAGGAGATAAGCCGATAATCATCAACGAAGCCTCAGACAATGTCGGGGCGGGATGCCCCGGTGACGGAACATATTTGCTCAAGGCTCTTCTTGCTGCAAATAGCCCGCGAACAATTTACGGATACATTCATGATGAGGAAATGGCGCTGAAGGCACATGCAGCCGGTGTGGGTGCTTGCATTGCAGGGACCTTGGGCGGAAAAACGGACGGAATGCACGGTACACCTGTCGAGGTTCCGAAAGCAGAGGTATTGGCACTTTCAAACGGTGAGGCAATCTATGAAACAAAGGTTATGTATCATATGCCGGTGTATTATGGAAAAGTAGCACGAATAAAAATCGGAAATGTAGAGGTTATAGTGACAGAAAAGGTTCCGGAACAGACTTTTGATGACAGACCTTTCATTGTTGCGGCGACAGACTTTAAGCAGTACAACATTGTCTGCTTAAAATCAGCTGTTCATTTCAGATCATTCTTCGGAGACAGTGCAAGAGCGGTTATATCCGTTGATTCTCCGGGAATTCAGACCGGAAACCTGGAATTGCTGGAATATAAAAAAGTGACAAGACCTATATGGCCTCTTGATACACTTTGATATATTGTAGGTTAACGCTATTATTTCTATTATTATGAAAGGAGACAAAATGACGACATTGATCTCAGCTGATTCCACAATCTTAATTGTAGGAATCATACTCGTTATCGTTTCAGTCGGTGTGACGCTGGAGCAGCGTTACAAATGGGCCAGTATCGTAGGAGCGGTGTTTATCTGCATTTTCTGCGGTTTCTTGATGACAAATCTGAATATCATATCCAGAGATTCAGCTGCTTTGGGCGGGATAGATTCTATCATATTGCTGGTTTCGCTTCCGATGTTTTTGTTTAAAGCGGACTTGAGAAGTATTTTCAAGCAGACCGGGAAGCAGTTTGTAATTTTTCATTTTGCAGCGGTAGGCAGTATCGCAGCTGCATTGCTGGCATTCCTCGTATTTAGGAACAATCCGGATATGATTCAGGTTTTGCCGGTTATGACAGGCGGCGCTGTCGGTGGCACCGTAAACTGCGTAGCTGTAGGCAAGATTTTCGGTATCAGCAATGAGGCAGTCAGCGCATATCTTGCAGCCGATAATGTAGCATTCCTGTTTATGGTACTTCTGCTGAATCTGCTTCACAGAACAGGCTTCATAAAGAGGCTTCTGCCTAGACCTTATACCGATAAAATTGAGCAGTCTGTAGACCAGGAAGCATTGAAGGCTGAGGGAAAGACATTGACAGCAGGATTCTGGGGCGGCAAGGAAATCAGCATGAAGGATATGGCATATACTCTTACCGCATCATTTATGATCATCGGTGTAAGCCAGTTGATTACAAACTTCCTTTCAACATTGAATCTTCCGAATTTCGTAAATTTGATTTTCGCAAATCAGTTTATGATTCTCACAATAATCACAGTTGCTCTTGCTACAATCTTCCCTAATTTCTTCGGAAATTTGAAGGGCGGCATGGAGCTCGGAAACATAGGCTTCCTGATGTGGTTTACAGTTATCGGAATGTTTGCGGATCTCAGAACTGTTTTGGAAAACGGAATTCTGGTAGTATTTATGATGATTACGGTATTCCTGATCAATATGGCTTTTTCAATCATTGGCTCAAAGATTTGCAAGGGAACATGGGAAGAGGCTGTTATGGCAAGCATGGCGACTATAGGCGGACCTTCCACATGCGCATCAATCGGAGCAAGCTTTGGCTGGTCTGATGCAATTATTCCAGGTATGCTCGTAGGACTTTGGGGTTATATCATAGGAAATTATTGCGGTGTACTTGTCGGTACAATTGTTCTATAGAAAAGTATTTGATTTAAAATACACTGTTAAAGTGGTTCAAAGGAGGTAAATAAAAAATGTATGAGGAAAAGTATCCAAATTTGTTTCGCCCTATGAGGATCAGAGGTAAGATTATAAAGAATAGAATTACGGCTTCCCCACATGCATCCCCTCAGTTGTTTACTGTTGCGAATAACGGACACTCCAATTTTTCGGATCTTGCAGTGCAATATTACGGAAAGCTGGCCAGAGGCGGAGCAGCTATTGTCAGCACCGGACATATTCAGGTAGATAATCGCTTTTATGTCGGAAGCAATAAAGAAAGCTTCAACATTTTTGACGAGAGGCCAAATATCAATATTCTTCCTCAATTGCATATGGTGTCGGATGCTATTCATGCATATGGCTCTCTTGCCGGATTTGAACTGCAGCATGGTGGAGAAAACTGCGTCCCGGTTGACGGCTCAAATGTTGTTTTGGGCGTCTGTGACAAGGATATCACAGAGGAAGGCTTTACAAAAGGCTTGCATGTCAAGGCATTGGACAAGGAAGACATGGAATATATAAAGAAATGCTTTGTCGATGCAGCTCTTATCGGGAAAAGAGCAGGATTTGATGTGATATATATTCACTGTGCACACAACTGGCTTATGGGACAGTTTTTGTCAGCCTTAAGCAATCACAGAACGGATGAATACGGCGGCAGTGTAGCAAACCGCGCAAGGTTTCCGCATGAGGTTATGACCGCTATAAGAGAAGCTGTAGGCGAGGATATGTTGATAGAAATACGTTTCAGCGCAAGTGAGCTTATGGAGGGTGGTATGACATCAGAGGAAGCCGCTGAAATGATAAATATTTTCTCGGATGTAATAGACCTTGTACAGTGCTCTGTCGGTAAGCTGTATAAGCCGATTGCATTGGCATTCCTTTATACGACTACATTCTCCAATGAAGGTGTAAATGCATATTGGTGCGGTGAAGTGCGCAAACGTGTACATATACCGCTTGAAACTGTAGGAGGAATAAATACACCGGCACGTGCGGAGGAAATTTTGGCAAGCGGACAGGCTGATTTTGTATCCATGGCCAGACAGCTTGTCGCTGACCCTGATTGGGGAGAAAAAGCAAAAAATGGGCGTGAAGATGATATAAGACCATGTCTGAGATGCAACAGATGCCTCAACTTCTCAGCTATGAAATCAGGACACAGTGTATGCGCAGTAAATCCGGAACGCTGCCTGATGCTCCCGCTTCAGCCATATCCAAATCAAAAACAAAAACACGTGGTTGTAATCGGTGGAGGTCCTGCCGGTATGGAGGCCGCAAAGGATCTTGCAAATAAAGGACATAAAGTCGACCTTTATGATAAAAACGACAAGCTCGGCGGTCGCCTTTCCTTCACTGATTATGTACCATTTAAAGCGCGACTTAAGACTTTTAGAGATTATCTTATAACGCAGGTTAACAAGAGTGAGAATATAACAGTACATTTAAACACAGAGATTACGCCTGAGGAAGTCGGCAAAATCGCTCCCGATGCTGTAGTTGTTGCTGTCGGCGCAAAAGATTTCGCTCCAAGATTCTCCGGCATCGAAGGCAAGAACGTCTGGAAAGTTCAAGATGCCTTTGGCAGGGAAGATGAGCTTGGGGATCACGTTGCGGTAATAGGCGGCGGCGCTGTCGGATGCGAGCTGACCGTTCATCTGCAATCTCTCGGCAAGCATGTTGATGTTATAGAAATGAGAAGTGAATTGATGGCGGATGGCAATGAGCTTCCGGAAGAAAAATTCATAACCATATTCTATATGCAGCATGAATTGGATATGGATAGAAAAGATTTGATAGGAATAAAGGAAATAGATCGTGTTTCGGTTCATCTTGAAAGCAAATGCGAGGAAATCACAGAAGAAGGTGTAAGCATTTCAAGAAAGGATGGTACAAAGGAGTTTATAAAGGCTGATTCGGTTATTCTTGCAACCGGATTCAGACCTGATCGTGACTATGTGGACAGCTTCTACGGAACTGCGGCACAGGTTGTCATCGCCGGAGACTGTCGTGAGGTCAAGAACATACCTGGATGCACCAGCACAGGCTATTATGCATCACTGCAAATATAGAAAACTCTCATTTGAGCCCCCATTTAAACTTTTTTCTATATTCAAAAGGCGGATTATGACTAATCCGCCTTTTGATATAATGTCTTCTCTGGACACTTCCAAGTGATTTCAAAAACGCAAGCGCCAAATTTCGGGGTAGATTGCAAGTCTTGCCCCAAGGCCTCATAATTGATATTGGGAGGTAAAAGATGGATTGTGAGGCAGCAGAAATGACCGCAGGAGCATTCGAGACTGTGAAGCTCGGGAAAACTCAGGGCCTCTAAACCCGCTTTGGATGGGCATAAGTATTCTATCGACAAGTTCCTTTGACTGTGTTAAAATACAGGCAGAGGAGCTTTTATTAAGGTTCGTAAATAGGGAGTGATACAATACCATTTCGTGGATTGAGGAGGCAGCGACATGTCTGAACTACAGAGAAACATGACAGATTATTTTGTGATTTGCGTAGATGAATTTGCCAAGCGTTATAATATTGGTCCGAAAGATGCGTTGCTTTACCTTGACAAGTATGAGGGTATGAAATTCTTAGAGGAATTTTACGATGTGCAGCACACACTTTCATTTGATGAGACGATAGACAACCTTACCCTTATTTGTAGCAAACATGGAGGTGAGCTTGCTTGATACTTTATCACTGATCAAATATAGAAATCACGGAAGCAGAAAGCGGCGCTGGCGGGTGCATATAGCACCACCAGAAGACCGCTTTTATTCGTCTTTCAATCGACATGCCC
>CAVHIG010000045.1:0-16665 GCA_963636105.1 Anaerovoracaceae bacterium | reverse complement strand
GAAACGGCGCGGGCAGTGGCAGCGGTTTTGACGTGGTGCCGGGAGGCGCGGGGCTTCGTGCGGTACTTAGAGAAATATTCACGGATTCTTTCATGCATGAATATACAAATTTTGATGATTTTGACTGCTTTTGCTTTTCAAGTGCAGTAATTGTAAACTGGGAAGCAGATACATTGATCTACGCTCGGGAAAGGCTGGATTCATTTGTAAATGAGAGCACGCGTTTTTCTGCGTGGGAAGAAATGGTCATGACTGCAGCACAGAAAAAATATTGCTGAGAAAGGATACTCACAATGATCGACAAACTCAAGACAGCCAAGGAAGCCGTAGCGTGCATAGAGGATGGCATGACACTGATGATAGGCGGTTTCCTGGGCACCGGTACACCGGAGATACTCATAGACGCTCTTGTGGAAAAGGGCGCAAAGCACCTCACAGTCATCGCAAATGACGGCGGGCTGCCTGAGGGCACCTACGGCGCAAAGACCGCAAGAGGCATAGGGAAGCTCCTCGAAAAAGGCATGATAGACCATATCATAGCATCCCATGTGGGCATGAATCCGCTCATCGGGCAGGGCATGATAGCTGGCACTCTCAAGTGCACGCTCGTTCCACAGGGCACCCTCGCGGAGAAAATCAGAGCAGCAGGCTACGGCTTGGGCGGTGTACTTACCCCAACCGGTGTAGGTACTCCTATGGAGACTGAATTTGATGAGCTTGGCAGAGAAAAACAGGTGCTTAGCATAGAGGGCAAAAAATATCTGCTGGAGCTTCCTCTCCGCGCGGACGTGGCGCTTGTAAGAGCTTCCGTATGCGATCGTTTCGGAAACTTTATCTGCTCAAAGGCGACAAAGAACTTCAACTATGTAATGGCCACGGGTGCAGACCATGTAATACTCGCGACAGAAAAGCTTGTGGACATAGCGGAAGAGGATGCGGACAAATTCGCAGTATCTGGTGTCGTAGTGGATACCATAGTAGAGGGGGAAAAGAAATGGCAGATTTAAAGGCAAGAATCGCAAAGAGATGCGCAAAGGAATTTAAAGACGGTGATTTCGTAAACCTCGGAATAGGCCTCCCTACGATGGTAGCAAACTATTTGCCAGAAGACATACACGTAACAATACATTCGGAAAACGGCTTTGCGGGCCTGGATGCTGTAGCTGAGGCCGGGAAAGAGGATGTAGACGTTATCAATTCAGGAGGGGCGTATGTAACGACGTCTCCTCACGTAAATTTCTTCGATACAGCCACAAGCTTCGGTCTTGTAAGAGGCGGGCATGTGGACATCACGGTGCTCGGCGCCATGGAAGTGGCGGAAAACGGCGACCTTGCAAACTGGATAGTGCCCGGCAAGATGGTAGCCGGAATGGGCGGAGCGATGGACCTTGTAGAGGGGGCAAAGAAGGTCATAATCGTAATGCTGCATACGCAAAAGGGTGCACATAAAATCCTCAAAAGCTGCACCCTTCCGCTTACAGCCGAAAAATGCGTAGACGAAATCATCACGGAGATGGGGGTAATGGAAGTGACTCCTGAGGGCATAGTGCTCAAGGAGCTGCACCCGGCTTACAGCCTTGAGGACATACAGGCCGCTACAGGCTGTAAGCTCATCATCGCACCGGATTTGAAAGTCATGGAAGACTAATTCGGCTACAGTGCCAAGAAAACCCCCGCCGGTTTGACGATGCCGGCGGGGGTTTTGCTCACACTGTCAGGCAGGAAAGAGGTGCGACATATATGCCGTCCTTTCTGCGATAGGCTGGGCCTGTGGCTGTGAGTATCATGCAAAAGGCGAGCTTGTCGTTATTTACAATCGTTTTTAATTTTCCGAGACTTTTTGCTCCTTCTTCTATGAGCTTTTCTCCGCCGAGCTTTATCTCGACAGCAGCCCATTTGCCGTTTTCAAAGTGTATAATTGCGTCGCATTCGAGGCCGGAGCTGTCACGGTAATGATGCACCGTCGCGCCGAGGCAGGAAGAATAGATTATCAAATCTCGTACTGCCAAATCCTCGAAAAAGAGGCCAAACGACTGCAAGTCACCCATGAGATCCTGCGGCGTGATACCGAGGACGGCGGCAGCTATGGATGTATCCACAAAATGCCTTGTAGGAGTGGTGCGTATGGCGGCTTTGCTCCTTATATCAGGATTCCAAGCAGTGAGATCCTCTATTATAAATAGATCTTTGAGCGCATCCAGATACTCGGAAAGGGTCTTGCTGTCCAGGGTTCTGTTATTTGAACTCACCACATCAGCTTGTATAGTTTTGAGCGATGCCTCCGAGGAAATATTCCTTGCGTAGCTTTTCAATATCATCCGCATGAGCTCCGGATTCTTGTTTCTGAACTTTTCATTTTCGCTGTATTCGAAGTTGAATAAGCCTTCATAATAGTTTCGTGTGACGTCAAGTGCGATATCCTCACCGGCCAAAACCGACAGCGGCCAACCTCCACGGCACAGAAAATGCGCAATCCTCTCGAGATTTGAATCCGGATTTTCATCAAAGATATCTGCGTCCTGCTTTTCAAAGAGAGCTTTAAGAGATACAGTGCATTTTGAATCTCCGGATTCCGCCAGGCTCATGGGACGCATTTTTACGGCAGATATTCTGCCCGCGCCGGAGTGATAGATGCGGCTTTTGTCTGCCGGAGTGGAGCTGCCTGTCAGAATAAATTGTCCGAAGGAGGGATTTTCATCGATCCAGGCCTTCGTCTCGTTCCAGATTTCAGGAACGGTCTGCCACTCATCGATAACCCTCGGAGTGTCGCCACGAAGTACATTCTTTGTCTCAAGCCTTGCGAGCTCAATTGAGCGGGAAGTGTTTAGGCGTATGGAGCTCTTTGCGTATCTGAGGGCAGTGGTGGTTTTTCCGCAAAATTTCGGGCCCTCTATGACAACGGCGCCGGAGGATCGCAATTTCCGTTCTATAGTCTTTTCGATAAATCTATTGTAATATTCAGCCATGTACACTCACCTCATATATAATCGTTTTTCAAGAAAATTATATACTATCGACGGGAGTATGTCAACAGAATTCCTATGATTGTTGAGCTTCTATTCCTATGATTATTGGAGTATGATTCCCCTGATTGTGAAGTTTTGATTCCTAAGATTGTGGAAGAAGCGGACTTATCTACTATACCTGATCTTTTAGCAGCATATCTACGAAGAAAGGCAAAGAAAAAGAAGATTGCAATTAGGCGTAATTTTTTGCAATATAAACGATAATATAGAAAAAATTATCATAAACTGATTTATATAACTGTAAAAATAGCACCCCCGCCGGTTTGACGATGCCGGCGGGGGTTTTTCAGCAATTTTTCAGGTATTCGATTTCTTTTGGGGTGAGCTTGCGGTAATGGCCTTCTTTCAGGTGGCCGAGGTAGAGCTCGCCGATGGCCACGCGCTGGAGCTCCTGCACTTTATTTCCCACGGCTGCAAACATCTTCCTGACCTGGCGATTTTTGCCTTCGTAGATTTGAATCTCAACTATGGCACTGCGCTCGTTCTGCTTGATAAGCTTTACGTTTGCCTTTGAGGTGACAAAGCCGCCTATATCCACGCCTTTTATAAGCTTTGCGATCCTCTCCTTTGAAAGCACTCCCTGCACTCTTGCGCGGTAAGTCTTGTAGATGTGGTGCTTTGGGTGAGTGAGTCTATAGGCGAGGTCTCCGTCATTTGTCAAAAGCAGCAAGCCGGAAGTATTATAGTCGAGTCTTCCTATAGGAAATACGCGCTCATTTACATCTGTAAGAAGCTGCACAACAGTCGGTCTGTCCTTCTCGTCCTCAAGGGAGGTGATATAGCCGACAGGCTTATTCAGCATGATGTATACGTGCTTTGACTCCGGCTGTATCACGCGGCCGTTGACCTCTACGACATCGCCTTCCTTCACATCGGTACCCAGCTCCCTTATCACAAGGCCATTTATTTTTACATTTCCGCAGGCGATGAGCTCATCAGCCTTTCTTCTGCTTGCGAGCCCCGCTGCCGCGATATATTTGTTCAATCTCATATCTTTTTCTCCTCTCAGCGAATTCACATCCGGTGATTTTTTGAAGCAATCCGGCCTTGCCGGTCAAACTTCTTTCGGACAAAGGATATTTTAAAGCAAAAAACGTCGCTTGTATACAGCTTTTGCAAAAAATGCCGACAGAAAACGCACAAAAGGGATAAAACGGGATTAAATAGGATTTTAGTTTTCCTGTTCGCGGTAAAAAATGCTGGAAAATGTACAAACTTGTTATTTCTTTGGCTTGGAGAAAGCAAAAAATCAAGACAAAATGCCACAAAGCTGGCATAATTTAGTATCAAAATGGTAGAATATGCGGAGGAGATATTACAAGTTTGCTCAATGTGCGTTATTTATAAGTCAAAAAAGTGAAAATTCAAAAAAGCGGCATGATATTTGCGTTTTCCTTTGTGACGGAATAATGTAGATTTAGAGAAAATGTAATTATCCATTAGATTGCGTTTGGAAAGGAAGTTTGTTCAAAATGAGAGATTACATTATTAAACGACTCATACAGGGAGTGCTACTGGTAATCGCGGTATCATTCCTGGTATTCAGTCTGCTGTACATGATGCCTGGCAACCCTATCGATATTATGGTCGATGCCAAGGTTTCCGAGGAGAAAAAGGCAGAGATAGCACATGAATATGGCTACGATCAGCCTTTTTTGACGCAGTACAAAAATTGGGTTGTCGATATTGTTCATGGCGATTTCGGTATGTCGGCCAGATACAAGACAGAGGTATGGGATATGATGAAGGCCAGAATCCCATACAGCCTAAAGCTTTGCGGTCTGTCCATGATACTTGAGCTCATCATCGCCTTGCCACTGGGACTACTATGTGCGATGCGACGAAATAGCCTATTTGACCGATTTACGGTAAACTTTTCGCTATTGCTGACGGCGGTTCCATCATTCTGGCTGGGCGCGCTGTTTATAATAATCTTTGCGGTAAAGCTTAGATGGCTGCCTATAAGCGGCTTCTCGACCTGGCAGAACTACGTGCTGCCGGTACTTACGATGGCAGTCGGAAGCCTTGGAGGTACGCTGCGTATCACAAAGACGGAGGTTTTGGAGGTTATAAACGAAAAGTACGTAACCACCGCCTACGCAAAAGGTCTTCCGAAGCGTACGGTTATGATAAAGCACGTACTCAGAAATTCGCTTATCCTCGTAACTACGCTGGTATTCATGTCCATTCCGTGGGTTATCTCCGGCGCGGTTATCATTGAGAAGATATTCGGCTTCCCGGGCATGGGAAATCTGCTCCTGAACTCGATCATCGTGCAGGATATGCCGGTAGTACAGGCAGTACTCCTTTTGATTGCGATACTCACAGTACTTTGCAATCTTGCTAGCGATATCATAATGGGTATACTCGATCCGAGAATCAGACTTTCATTGAGCGGAGGTGACAACTAAGTGAATAAGAGAAAGTTTAAAGAAGGCCTCCACGATTGTACGCATAATGCAAGCTTTATGATAGGGCTTGTGATGCTCCTGAGTATACTTTTCGTAGCGGCATTTGCAGAGCAGCTTGCGCCGTATGATTATAATCAGCAGGGTGTGGGTAAAATCCTGCAGGCTCCGTCGATGCAGTTCCTCTTTGGTACGGATGAGCTGGGCAGAGACATGTTTTCACGTATTTTATACGGTTCAAGAATTGCTCTTTGGGTAGCGCTCATAGGCGGCTCGCTGCAGCTGGCCATAGGTATTGTCGTAGGACTTGCGTGCGGCTTCTTCGGAAAGTGGGTAGACCGCGTACTTACATTTATGACTGACCTTACATGGTGTATACCGGGTACTATCCTCGCTCTCGCCGTTGTTACAATCCTCGGCAAGGGTATTACAAACACAATTATAGCGATATCACTTGTGGCATGGGCCAGCTATGCTCGTATTGTAAGAGCAAAGACCATGTCACTGCGCAATATGTCATTCGTAGAGACAGGTAAAGCTTTTGGCGAGAGCAATACGGCACTTATGTTTCGGTACATCTTCCCGAACGTAATTCCGTCACTCGTCGTAATGCTTTCACTCAATCTGCCGGGCACGATTTTGTCGACGACGACACTGTCCTTCCTCGGACTCGGTTCGCAGCCGCCTTCACCTGACTGGGGTCTTGCTATCTCACACGGCCTGGGCTACATCAGCCGTGCGCCTTGGATGACGATATTCCCGGGCATCGCGTTGGTATACACGACCTTTGCATTCACACTTCTGGGCGAAGGCATGAGAGACCTCCTCGATCCGCATTTGAAGACACAGTAGAAGGAGGGCGACAAAAATGAGTGAAGAATTGCTTAGACTTGAGCATCTATCCATAGATTATAAAGTAAGAGACGGATTTCTATCCGCGGTCAACGATGTAAACTGCGTGATAAACAAGGGCGAGGTATTCGCCATCGTAGGCGAGTCGGGCTGCGGAAAATCCACTGTAGCACACAGCATTATGAATCTGCTTCCGGGCGGAAACGAAGTCGTTACGGGCAAGATTATGTTTAAGGGGCAGGATCTCAGGACGATTACGCCAGCAGAGCTCGAAAAGATAAGAGGCAAGGCGATCGGAATGATCTTCCAGAACCCTCTGGATTCCCTGAATCCGGTATATCGTGTAGGCGACCAGACGATGGAAGCCATTCTGCTCGATAAGGTAGACAAGGTAGAAGCCTGGAACAGAGCACTCAAGCTTTTCCGTGACGTAAAGATGCCTGACGCGGAGGAGAGAATGAAGAGCTTTCCTCACGAACTTTCCGGCGGTATGCGTCAGCGTGTCATGATAGCCATGATGCTTTCGAGAAATCCGGAGCTTTTGATAGCCGACGAGCCGACGACGGCTCTCGACGTTACCATAGAGGCACAGATCCTTCAGATAATGAAGGAGATGAAAAATCAATTCAATACTGCCATCATGCTGATCACGCACAACTTCGGTCTTGTAGCGGAGATTGCGGACAGAATCGGCATCATGTACGCCGGAGAGATGATAGAAAGCGGCGATGTATACGAAATCTTTGAGCATCCGACTCATCCTTATACGCAGCTGCTCATAAAGGCGCTCCCGAGCAAGACAAAGGCAGAGGGCAGGCTCCAGACCATAGACGGCTCCGTACCGAGAATCACAGACAAGAAACCGGGCTGCAGATTTGCAAATCGTTGCCCATATGCGAAAGAAAAGTGTTTCAATGAGACTCCGGATGCGGTATACTTGAGTGAGGACCACTTCTGTCGCTGCCACATGGTGGGAAAGGAGGAAAAGTAGCATGGACATGGAACAACAGACAAATCAGACACCGCTTATAGAACTTGACCATCTGCAAAAGTACTTTTCCATCACCAAGGGACTTCTGAAAAAGAACGTCACACAGGTAAAGGCAGTGGACGATATTTCACTCACGATAAATCAGGGCGAAATTGTAGGACTTGTAGGAGAGTCAGGAAGCGGCAAGACGACACTGGCCAGAGTTCTTTTGAATCTGACAAAGAGAACGGGCGGTGATGTAAGGATAAACGGCGTAGACCTCGCGAAAGCCAGCGGTGCAGAGCTCAAGAGGATGCGTAGAGACATCGCGGTAGTTTTCCAGGATCCGGCTTCAAACCTGAATCCGAGACAGACTGTAGAAAGCTCCATCATGAGGCCTATGATCATACACGGAGTGCCGAGAGCTGAAGCAAAGAAAAAGGCCGCGGAGACACTGGACATGGTAAAGATGGACAGAAGATACCTCGACAGCTATCCACATCAGCTTTCAGGCGGACAGCTGCAGCGTATAGCCATAGCAAGAGCGCTCGCTTTGAATCCTAAAATTATGATACTCGATGAGCCTACGAGTGCCCTCGACGTATCCGTACAGGCACAGATTCTGAATCTGCTCCTTGATTTGCAGGCAGAGATGGGACTTACATATCTTGTCATCACTCATGACCTGAATGTTATAAAGTACATAAGTGACAGAATCGCCGTAATGTACCTGGGACGCCTTGTGGAATTCGGACCGACAAAGGATGTCTGCGAGGATCCAAAGCATCCTTATACAAAGGGACTTATAAATGCCGCGCCAGTGCTCGACCCGCGTCTGCGTGACAGAGAAAAAGAGGTCATGAAGGGTGACCCGGGCAGCCTCATAAATATAGGTACAGGCTGCAGATTCTGCGAGAGATGTAGTTATGCTACGGAGGAGTGCAAGACAAATATGCCGGAGGATAAAATAATCGCTCCGGGACATCAGGTGGCATGCTTCCACCCGCTTGGCGAAAAGTAGCTTGATGAAGCAGCTTGCGGACAAATCCTGCGGGCAAATAAAAACGGTTGTAATTTTAATTGCAATATATTCAAAAAACGTCATTTTAGAAACTAAAGGAGGAAAATGATGAAACTGAGGAAAATTTTAGCGATATGCCTCGTACTCGTAATGGTACTCGGCATGGCAGCTTGCGGCGGCAGCAGTGAAGAAGCGACAACATCAAACGCTGACAAGACTGAGCTCGTTGTTATCGACAGTGAGTGGTATGGTCTGGATACATTCCAGCTCGACTCCAGCTCAAATGGTCAGAGCTTTGTAAGCGCAACGCCTTTCACTTGGGACGCTGAAAACAGCTGCGTTGCAGACAATGTCTGCACAGACTGGACTGTAAGCGAGGACGGACTCACGGTTACATTCAATGTACCTGAGGGTCTGACTTATTCCACTGGCGAGACTGTAGAGCCTGAGGACGTAGTAGCTTCCCTTGAGCATGGTCTCGAAGTAAGCCCTTATGCTGACGGTTATGAAAATATCGAGTCTATGGACATCGACGGACGTCAGATCACACTTCACCTGAGCCACTATTCTTCTGCTATGGAATATTATTTCTGCGCGGACTTCATCTGCATCATCGATAAGGATGAGCTCGACACAATGACAAACGAAGAGCTTATGTGGGGTTGCCACCCTTATGGACCTTACGCACTTGCTGAGGACGGTTATGTATCCGGTTCCGAGGTAAATCTCGTAAGAAACGACAACTACAAGTGCTTCAATCCTTTGACTGATAATCAGGGACCGTGGAACTTCGAAACTGTAAAGTTCAGATTCAACGTTGAAGACTTCACAGCTACAGAAGAGCTTGTAAACGGTACTGTAGACCTTCTCATGACAATGAGCAAGGAGCAGAGACTTGAGCTTGAAGGACAGGAAGGCGTAACAGTTATAAACGCTTCATATCCTTGCATCAACTTCCTTGAGCTGAATACAGATTCCCCTGTATTCTCCGACATCAACGTACGTAAGGCTCTTGCACTCTCCATCGACAGAGAGTCCATCGCTGAGATCGCAGAAGGTGCTGTAAATCCTGCATACTCCTACATCTATGACACAGCACAGTGCTTCTCACAGGAAGCATATGACTGGTACAAGGCAAACCTTGCAAACGATAAGGAAAAGGCAAAGCAGCTCCTCGAAGAGGCAGGTTGGGTAGACACTGACGGCGACGGCATCCGTGAAAAGGACGGCCAGAAGCTCGAGTTCACAATTGATAGCTGGAGCTCATGGTCCACAATCACTCAGGCTATGGCAAATCAGCTTCTCGAAGTAGGCTTCCAGATGGATATCGAAGTTATCGACTGGAACTACATCAATGAGAACATGAGAAACGATGATTACGATGCAGGTGAAAGAGGCCTCGCATGGGCAGAGCCTATCCTCGTTCTGAACATGGCTTACTATGATCCGGACGCACCGGGCAACGACGATGAGTACAAGGCACTTGTACAGGCTTGCCAGGAAGAGACTGACTCCCAGGCAAGAGTACAGAAGGTATATGACGCTCAGATGAAGATCTTTGAGTCAGTAGAAATTATCCCGCTCTTCGGAGACAACGACTATGACGCTATGAACAGCGAGCTCCAGGGCTACGTTGTAAACGCAGACGGTACTTCCACTCTCAACAACCTGAGATACGAGTAGAATAGATACGACGACCACTTATCTACCCGTAATTGAATGGGAATATTGAGGTGTATATGTGCAAAACAAATGCGCGTCCCGGAAAATTATCCGGATGCGGCACATAAATTATGACTGAATAATAGCAGAGTCTATATGGCTTTTTCGAGCCTGCGGGCTCTGCTATTTCTGGTTTGGGTCTCTTATCATCCCTTGCCTTCTGGATAAGAGAAACTTTACAAGATTATTTGAGCCGATGCAAGGCGGCGGAATGGAGATTTTTAAGTGAGCAGAGATGTGAAGATATTGGATGAGTTTTTGGAGAAGAAGATAAAGGAGCTGGAGCTTCCGGGCGTATCTGTGGCTGTAAGAGGTCCGAGCGGCGCGCTCTTTGAGAAGGGTTACGGCGTGAGGGATGTCGCTATGGAAACGGCGCCGGATCAGGATACAATCTTTGGCATTGCTTCCATGGGTAAGTCCATGGCGGCGTTGAGCTGCGCTATACTTGCGGCAGAGGGCAAGATGTCGCTTGAGGACCCAGTGACAAAATATGTACCGAGCTTTCGCGTACCCGGAAATCCAAAGGAAGCAGTTACCGTACGCAGCCTTGCAATGCACACAACAGGCATTCCGCCTATGGAACCGCTTGAGTGGTCCATCGCTGTAAATTCCCCGGGAAGAGAAAACGACTGGGCAAAGCAAATGAGAGCTTCCTCCCCGAATAAAATGGACAAAATCGAGGACATAATCGAATATATTGCAAATTGTCCTTATCCGACACTGGGCGGCGTCGGCGAATATATGAGCTATTCAAACGAAGGTTACGCAGTACTTTGCTATGTAGTAGACGCGGCCGCCGGAATGCCTCTTGAGCAATTCCTGGACGAAAGGATTTTCGGACCTATAGGCATGACAAGAAGTACGCTGGACGAGGACGCAAGCCGCGCCAGAGAAATCGCCGGCGGAAATATCACAGCGCTCTTTGAAAAGGAAGACGGAAAACTCTATGTAGATGAGGATTGGTCCATTCTTCCGCCTTTCCGCGCCTGCGCCTGCGTAAAATCCACAGCTCATGACATGTCACGCTACTATCAGTGCCTCTCAAATGGCGGCATGATCGACGGCAAGCAGGCTATTCCGGCTGAGGCTGTAGAGCTTCTGATAGGAGCAGCCTTCCCTGAGCAGGAAAAGGCATTTTACTGCCTGGGCCTCGACAAGCGCACACTCGACGGACACGTACTGTGCTCCCACAGCGGCGGACTCCACGGCGTTTCCTCTGAGGGAACCTTCTTCAAGGGAGAAGGCTACAGCTGCGTAGTGCTTTGCAACCAGGGCGAGGCTGACGTGGACGAGCTCACATGGGCTCTTTGCAACTGGGTGATGGAAGAGCCTCTCGACAGACCGCTTCGCTGGCTCTACCCGACAGGCACGGAATTTTCAGAGCCTGAGATGCTCGTAGGCTCATTCATTTGCCACGAAGGAGTACCGGTAACGGCGAAGATCTACGAGAAGGACGGAGGTCTCTATGTAGATAAGGATAATGATACCTTCCGCCTGGCATTTTGCGGCGAGACATGGTTCCAGCTCAAGAAGGACGACAAGGTTTGCGGACGCGTGCGTTTCCATATAAGAGACGGCAAGGCCTGGGGCGCGCAGTTCTATACGCGAGTATTCCAGAGGATTGAGGCGTAAGCGACCAAAAAAGCGCAAAAGAATCTCTTATCATTCCTTGCCTTTGGATAAGAGAGCTTTATATAACTATTGGGCCGATGCAAGGCGGCGGAACGGAGACTTTTATGGAAAATTTGGATTACAATTACAGTTTTGACGAGCTGTATCTGCATTCCCTGCCGCTGCCGGAGGATGTAGAGAGAGAAAAGGCCGCCGGAAATTTTGACACGGTAAGGAAGAAAATCGCCTACCTGCAAAGCTGTGAAAAGGTGCCGCTTTGCATGAAGAAGCGCCTTTCGATAGAGCTTGATGTGCTTTCTCATATCGAAGCAAGATTTAGTGTGCCGGCCTCGCGCGCTCTGGAGGAGGCGAGGAAGGTCCTTCCTGAGATTACGGAGGAGGAGCTTGAGAAGTTTCGGCTTGAGGGACAGCCCGACTGGAGATATATAAATGGCGAGGTGCACTATCTGGATAGCTTCGCGGCTTCGCTTGGAAAGCTGGTTCCGTCGGAATATGAGCCTGATAATTTGGATGCGCTGCTTCCGACGCTCTCTGACGGCGATGTCATGAGCACACATATACATATACGCCATGAGCTTAGCCTGGATGAGGATATAGTGATACCCGGCAAGACTCTGCGCGTCCACCTGCCTCTTCCAAAGGAAGGCCAAAACGAGCAGGTACACAATCTCAAGCTTTTAAAGACGAGCTTTGAGCCAAAGCATGTGTGCGAGGGCGATACCCTGCAGCCGACCGTGTACTTCGAGGAAAAAGCAGAGCCGGGGCAGGTATTTTCGATAGAGTACGAGCTTGATCATAAGCTTACATATATGGATATGTCCAAGGTGGATTTGGCTGCGGTAACGGCGTCGGATTTCCCGAGTGCGTGCGATCTCTATCTCCGCGAAAGGCTTCCGCATATAGCCTTTACGCCATTCTTGAAGGCTCTGGCGCTTGAAATCAAGGGCGAGGAGACAAATCCTTTGCTTATAGCCAGGAAGATGTATGACTATGTCACGACAAAGATAATGTACCGCTTTGCGCCGAATTACGCGAGCATACCTTGCGTATCCGAGTATTGCGCAATGAATGGCAAGGGTGATTGCGGAATTCAGACGCTGCTTTTCATCACGCTGTGCAGAATATGCGGCATACCGGCAGGCTGGCAGTCAGGTCTGTGCGCGGAGCCGGGCATGGAAGGCAAGCCGGGCGATGTGGGCGAGCATGACTGGGCAAGATTCTACATACCTTCTATCGGCTGGCGTCATGCTGATCTTTCAATGGGCGGCTCAGCTTATAGACGCGGCGATATGGCCAGATGGAATTTCTTCTTCGGAAATATGGATACATATCGCATTCCGATAAACGACGAGGTTCAGGAGGAGCTCTATCCACCGCGGAAATTTGCGCGCTTTGACCCTTGCGACAATCAGGACGGCGAGGCAGAGTACGAGGATATGATCATCTCACCTACGAAGATAAATACCAAATTTACGGATCTGGGGACGAAGTAAAATCCCCTGTGAGATACTGACGGGACTTGACAAATGAGCCTCTTTGGTGTATTGTAAATAGGCGATGAATTTTGGAACGCGCGGGAAACTGCGCGTTCTTTGAATGCCTGCGGATGACGCGAAAACTCCGCCGTTTCCGCGAAGGGAGCAAAAGCAGGAGGCTACGATGTTTCCGCGAGCGTAAGAAAGCGCGGCAGTGAGGCAATTTGCGCGGAGAAAGAAAAAAGGAGGAGGAGCGGGATGCTCCGGTTTTGGCTGATATGAGGCTTAGAAAAGATAATGAGATTATGAATGATGAGGAGATAATGCTTGTGGCGCAGGTGTCGGATGCGCTGGCTCACCCGGCGAGAATCAAGCTTTATCAATATATTATGGAATGTAATAAGGACAGGATTCCGGTGTGCAATGGCGATTTGGTGAAGGCCTTTGATTATGCGCAGGCGACGATTTCGCAGCACACGAAGAAGCTGGTGCAGGCGGGGCTTGTGGATGTGAAGAAGCAGGACAAGTTTTCGATGTATTATGCAAATATCGGGATGCTTATGAAGTATCTCAATGCGACAAAGAAGTTTAGTACGTTTACGCGCTAAGGGCGGCGCAAATATGTAATATATGAGAAAATAGGAGGAATTTGGGAATGAAGCAGGAGCGTGTCTTGGTCCTGGATTTTGGAGGACAGTACAATCAGCTTATTGCAAGGCGTGTGCGTGAGTGCAATGTGTATTGCGAGGTGCATCCTTATAAGATGAGCTTGGAGGAGATAAAGGCTTTTGACCCGATAGGTATAATTTTTACGGGCGGGCCAAATGGCGTGTATGAGGAGGGTTCGCCGCATCCTGCAGAGGGGATTTTTGAGCTCGGCGTGCCGATTCTCGGGATTTGCTATGGCTGCCAGCTTTTGGCGCACCATTTGGGCGGGCGCGTAGTCGAGGCGACGGATGATTCCGCGAGAGAATATGGCAAGACGAAGACATATTTTGACACAAGCTGTAAGCTTTTCAAGGATTTGCCGTGCGAGGGGACTTCCTGGATGAGCCACGGAGACTACATGGCGCAGGTGCCTGCGGGGTTTACGCTGTCGGCGCATAGCGACGCATGTCCAAATGTCGGAATTTGCGATGAAGCGAGGGGCTTTTACGGCGTGCAATTCCATCCTGAGGTAAACCATACGGAAAATGGTATTGCGATGATAAGAAATTTCCTGTACGAGGTCTGCGGTGCGAGTGGCAGCTGGACGATGGGAGATTATATGAAGAAGGCAATTGCGGATGTGCGTGAGAAGGTCGGAGGCGGCAAGGTGCTTTTGGCGCTGTCCGGTGGCGTGGATTCTTCTGTATGCGCGGCGCTTTTGGCGGAGGCTGTGGGCGACCAGCTGACTTGCGTATTTGTGGATCACGGCCTTATGAGAAAGAATGAGGGCGATGAGGTAGAGGCGGCCTTTGATAAGTGGAATATAAATTTTGTGCGCGTGGATGCTGAGAAGCGCTTCCTTGAGAAGCTTGCGGGCGTGGCGGATCCGGAGAAAAAGCGCAAGATAATCGGCGAGGAATTTATCCGCGTATTTGAGGAAGAGAGCAAGAAGATCGGCAAGATAGACTATCTGGCGCAGGGCACGATCTATCCGGATGTGATTGAGTCGGGTCTTGGAGAGGCTGCGACTATAAAGAGCCACCATAATGTGGGAGGTCTTCCTGATTTTGTGGACTTCAAGGAGATTATTGAGCCGCTCAGACTGCTCTTTAAGGACGAAGTGCGTCAGCTCGGGCGTGAGCTTGGCCTTCCGGAGTATCTTGTGATGCGTCAGCCGTTTCCGGGACCGGGACTTGCGGTGCGCGTGATGGGCGATATTACAAAGGAGAAGCTTGATGTGCTCCGTGAGGCGGATTTTATCTTCCGTGATGAGATCGCAAAGGCTCATCTTGAGGGCATGATGAATCAGTATTTTGCGGTGCTTACAAATATGCGTTCTGTGGGTGTAATGGGTGACGGACGCACGTACGACTACACTGTGGCTCTGCGCAGCGTATCCACATCCGACTTTATGACGGCGGACTGGGTGCACATCCCTTACGAGGTGCTCGATAAGGTCTCTGTGCGCATTGTAAATGAGGTACCGGGCATCAACCGCATAGTCTACGATATCACCAGCAAACCACCTGCGACGATAGAGTGGGAGTAAGTTATTTTCGTCCATATATTCCATATTTTCTAAATTATAATGAATTTAACCAGCTAGTCTTTATGATTGGCTGGTTTTTTCGCTTTTATGAAAAGAAAATAGCGACATTTTATAGATGAGATGATTGCAAAATGTCGGTATAAATGTCGGTTTATATTGCTGCGGTGTCAAAACTGTGATATTATAAAAAAATAAAAGGAGTTGAGGCGAATGAAATATATAGAGTCAGAAGTATTGGAATTAAAAACAAAATTTTCAGATACTATTTGCAAAGACTTGGTTGCTTTTTTGAATACCAATGGTGGTGATTTGATTATAGGCGTGGATGATAACGGAAACGTTGTCGGGGTAAATAGTATTGATGAAACCTCTAAAAAGGTTTCCGATATTATAACAGATCAAATTGAACCGAATCCACAAAATCTTATTACATCAGAAATCTGTTACGCCGATGGAAAAACAATGTTGGTCGTGCATGTAAAAAAAGGTGTGCGACCAATATATTGCCAAAAGAAATATGGATTTTCCTCTACAGGCTGCGTCATGAGAATCGGAACGACGTGTAAGAATATGACACAAGAAGAAATAAAAATACGTTACGAAAAAAATTTCATTGACTCAGATCGTATGCTTGTTACTCCAGCAAGATATGGTGCTATATCATTTAAAACGTTAAAAATCTATTATGCAGAGAAAGGATATCATTTAGATGATGCATCCTTTGAGGCTAATTTGAATTTGAGAACACCAGACGGAGAATATAATCAACTTGCGGAATTACTTTCAGATAAAAATATGATTCCGCTTGTGGTTGTAAAATTTCAGGGTCTAGATAAAACTGCAGTCTCTGAGAAAAATGATTATGGTGGTCAATGCTTGTTATTTAGTTATGAGCAGATGAAAAATCGATTAATTGCAGAAAATGTGTGCGTATCAGACACTACGGTAAGGCCTAGAAAAGACCGATATCTTTTTGATTTTGATTGTGTGAATGAGGCTGTTATAAATGCGCTTGTTCACAATGATTGGAATATTTCACAGCCATTAGTTTCGTTGTATCAAGATCGTATAGAAATATTTTCACATGGTGGGCTGCCAAAGGGACAGACACAGGAGATGTTTTTTCGTGGAATTAGCAGGCCAAGAAATGATATGCTTATGAGAATATTTATGAATATGAATCTTACAGAACATACAGGCCACGGGATACCAACTATATTAGCAAGATATGGCAAGAGTGCTTTTGAAATAGAAGACTCCTATATATTGATTACAATTCCCTATGACAGTGCTGTTTTAGAAGAATTAAGTGGGAAATATAATGTCGGTTTAAATGTCGGTACAAATGTCGGTTTAAATGTA
>CAVHIG010000044.1:0-17030 GCA_963636105.1 Anaerovoracaceae bacterium | reverse complement strand
GGCGAGATGAGCTTAGCTGTCTCCTGCGAGGAACACCAGGCCAAAGACAGCTTTAACCCCCAAATCTTCAAAGGTAGTTTGAAAAAGTATACATTTTCAAATTTATATAAAATCGAAGCTTTGCGGCTACAGCTCCTCCTTTATACGTCCCAGCGCATAGAATACCGCATCCCCCGCATATCCAAGCGCCGCAAGCCGCCTCGCAATCTTTGCCTTTTGCTTTTCATCGAGGCCATTTTCGCCTACATCTATCCTCTCACAAATCTTTCTCGCCTGCTCAAGCGCCCTCTCGCGCTCGGAATCCTTGTAATCAAAGGCATCCCCGTAGCTCTCCGCCCTTTCCACAAAAGCATCCTCCACGGTCTCGCGATCTATACCCTTTTGCAAAAGCTCCTGCTTTATGCGCAGCCGTCCTCTCCCCTTTGCGCTTGAAAAATCAATATATTCCAGCGCATAGTGGTGGTCGTCTATGTAGTGGTAACTGCGCAGGAGCTCCACTACGCCGTCGATGTCCTCTTCCGCATAGCCGAGGCTCACAAGCTTTGTGCGCATCTCTTTTTCTGTGCGCATTTTGTGCTCCAAAAATTTCATCGCAGCATCTCTTATATCCACTACTCTATCAGTCTTAGCCATATATCCTCATCCTTTGTCACGCACACGCTCAGTGTCATGCCCGCGCCTATTTCTACTTCCTTAAAATATATCTCTCCGAATTTGTCATCTTCCAGTTTCTCTACAAGAAAGCTGTCTCCTGCACTGCCGCTTGCAAGAGACGTTTTTGAAATATTTTCAAATATGCTCTCGCCACGCAGCTTTGTATGCGCCTCCTTGTAGGTCCAAAGGCGAAAAAAGCCCTCCTCTCCAAAGGTTTCGACATAGGCATTTTCACTTTGGCTAAAATAGCGCCCTGCAAGGCTTTTTATATCAATATTTTTCGCCTTCTGTATGTCTACGCCTACCGGAAATTCCGCCATAAGGCAGACCCAAAGCTGTCCGCTGTGGCTCACAGAAAAGTACGGCCAAACCTCGCCCTCAAAATACGGCTTTCCTTCCTCTGTGCGGAGTATTTCCGGAAGAGTTTCAGGCGCCGGTCTTTTCTTTTCAGCGAGGTACATAGAAAGAGATTTTTTTATAAGCGGCTCGCCCGCTTTCCCTTTAGCTTCCCCGCCTTTATGCACATACAGATACATCCGTCCTCACACTATCCCTTCCAAAAATTCTACCAAATACCAAAAGATCCGGATTTCTCCATTCTTTTCTCCGGCTCTACTTCTGCAAAACCAGAGGAAACACCGGATGTCACCACAGCTTATTCCAAAAAGGGCGCTAGACCACCATAAAGAAAGAACGCTGACTCCAGCGTCCTTCGATATCTCGCCCCGGTCTATTTGCTTTCCTTCAGTCTCTTCAAAATACGCTGATACCCGTCGGCTCCGTAGATAAGGCATTTATTTATCCTGCTTATAGTCGCGGTGCTCGCAGTAGTAATGTCCTCGATCTCGCTATATGTCTTCTTTTCCGAAAGCAGCTTTGCTACCTGCAATCTCTGCGCAATTGCATGGATTTCATTTATCGTGCAGATATCCTCAAAAAACCTATAACAATCTTCTTCATTTTCAAGTAAAAGTATCGCCCTAAAAAGCTCATCTATGTCGTCTCTTTTAAATTTTGATTCATATCCCATATTGAAATCTCCTTTCACTATCCTGACAACATCTCACACCAATAAATCGGCTCATTTCATCTCCAAGCAGCAAAAGCCATCAAACGGAAGTTTGACAAAAATAGCTACTAAAGCCCGAAACTTCAACGCTCACTGCAACGCTTTACAGTACGATTCTATCACGCGCTAAAGCGACAGTCAACAGAAAAATCTCCGGAGAAAGGAAAAGCTGCGCAGTTTCCGCAAAAGCAAGGCTATTTGAGTAGGGAGATGGCCTTTTCGAGCTGATAATCCGTATCATCGCCGTCTATGAGCGACACTTCATAATCAGGCTCCACGCCCACACCGTGTATCACATTTCCGGCAGGCGAGAAATATTGCATCGTCGTAAGCTTTATGGCGTCACCGTCCTTCAATGGCACTATCGATTGCACAATGCCCTTGCCGAAGGTCTTTTCGCCGACAAGCGCACCGCCCTTATTGTCCTTTATGGCACCCGAAAGAATCTCCGCCGTGCTCGCCGAGCCGCCATTTACAATGAGAACGTATGGGATGTCCGTCGCCGATGCGTCCGAGTTGTAGACCTCCTTTTCGCCCTTTCGATCCTCAACTGTCACTATCACGCCCTCGGAAAGGAGCATGTCCGCTATCTCTATGCCTTGATTTACAAGGCCGCCGCCATTGTCCCTTATATCTACGACAAGCCCTTTTGTGCCCTTCATCTCCATATTGCGAAGCTCGGTTTTGAATTCGTCCGCCGTCGCGTCCTCAAAGGCCGAGATTCTGATATATCCGATATTGTCCTCAAGCATTTTTGAGCTTACAGTATGCTTTACAATGCTCGCGCGCGTAAGTGTGTAATCCTTCGTCTCACCATCACTGTAAATCGTGAGCTTGACCTTTGTGCCCTTATTGCCGCGCATGGCCGAAGCCGCCTCATCAAGCTCGCTCGCATCGTATGCCACATCATCCACCATAAGTATGATATCGCCGGTCTTTATGCCCGCCTGCCGCGCCGGACTATCATCCGATGTGCTTATGACCACAAGCTGCCCAAGCGTATTGCTAGAAAATGTGATGCCCACTCCCTCAAACTCGCTTGAAGAATTTACCTGCAAGGATTCATACTCCTCAGCCGTGAGATAGGAAGAATACTTGTCCGAAAGGCCATCGAAAAGCCCCTTGTACATGCCCTCGAAAAGCTTATCACTGTCAGGCTCCACATAATAATTCTCCTCAATGGCTTCATAGAGCATCTCGGCCTTCTCATATTTTTTCGACATAGCCGTGAGCTTTTCATATTCATCATTGCTGACAAGCTTGTAGCCGTCACTTTTATCAAAATACAGAAAGACTCCACTGCTCGCAAGCACGCCCACAAGAAGCGCCGCCACTATACAAATTGCAAATTTTTTCCTGCTCACCATAAAACTTACATCTCCTGCCTGCTTTTGCTTTTCTCTATTTTTCTACTTCTCCGCCCTTTTTTTCTGCCCTTCCTACTGTGAAAAAGTCAGTCAATTCACCGAGCTTACCATAAATTGTATTCTCTTCCTGCCATTCCACTCCGAGCATTGCGGACTTCCCATAAGGCTCATCCTCCTGCCGCTTTCCAGGGCAGCGCGATGCTCCTTTGCGTCATTGAAAAGCACACAGCTCACAGAGTCACCCGCCGCGTCTGTAGCCGTAAAGCGCACGTGCTGACCGCTGCTTCCCATAAGAAAAACATTGCTTGCGCGCACGTTCTTAAGCTCAAATACAGGCCTTGGATTCTTATTCCCAAACGGCGCCATGAGCTCTATCTGCTCTATAAATTCCTCAGTTATGCTTCCTATGTCTATGCTCATATCCGCAAAATGCTTTTCCTCAAATATTTCAGGATTTTTTTCGTATATCGCGGAAACGTCGCAAGTCACCCGCTCGCGCAGTATCTCGAAATTTTCGTAGCTTATCGAAAAACCGCAGGCGGCAGCATGCCCGCCAAACTTTTCAAAAAGATCCTCGTATTTTCTGAGAAGCTCATATATATTTATGCCCTCGATACTTCTGCCCGTGCCCTTCAAAAGCTCTCCAGAAGGCGATACGATGATCGCCGGGCGATAATACTTTTCCTTCAGCTTCCCGGCCACGATACCAGCTATGCCCTCATGCGAATTTTCAGGCCGCAATATCAGAATCTTATCGCTTGTAAGGCCTTTTTCTATCATCTCCTGACAGGTTTCAAAAAGACCTTCCTGTATATTTTTTCTTTCTCTGTTGTTTTTTAGAAGAGAATCTATGGATTCTCGCATCTTTGACCTGTCGCTTGTGATGAGCATATCCGCCGCGGGCCTTGCCTCGCCTGTGAGCCTGCTCACCGCATTCAGGTGCGGCACTATTATAAAGGCTATCTTTTCGGAGTCTATGCTGCCTATATTGAGGGAAGCGCCCTCTGCCAGCATTTTTATGCTCTCCCGCCTTCCGCTTTTCAGCGCCTTCAGACCATACTTTACAATAGTTCTGTTTTCATCCAATAGAGGCATGATGTCGCCTATAGTGCCTATCGCCACAAGATCAAGCACTCGGTTCAAAACAGACTTTGGAAGACCCGCCCTTCTTTGCAGCGCCTGCGCCAGCTTGAAGGCCACTCCGCAGCCTGCCAGACCCTTGAAGGGATACGGACAGCCTGCCTGGTTTGGATTTATGAGGACGCAATCCGCCTTCCTGTCTGTCAGGCTGTGATGATCCGTGACAAGCACTTCAAGGCCGATACTTTTGGCATGCTCTACCTCTTCATAGGATACACAGCCGCAGTCCACCGTCACTATCACATCTACCCCTGCAGCCTTTATCTTATCTATAGCCTTTATATTCAAGCCATAGCCCTCATCAAAGCGCGAAGGAATGTAATAGCAAAGCTTCTCTGTCAGATTTGACAAAACCTCCCACATTATGGCCGTAGATGTGATGCCGTCCGCGTCATAGTCGCCATAAATACATATTTTCTTTCCGTTTTTTACCGCAGAGAGAATTAAATCCACCCCCGCTTCCATATTCAGAAGCAGGAATGGATCATAAGTTTTTTGTGGTTTTTCCGACAGGAATTCGAGCATCTCAGCTTCATCTGTAATGCCCCTTTTTTTCATCAATTCAATTACTATCGGTTCTATATTTATCATATTTTTTGCGCTTTCATAACAAACTTTTCTATCTTGCACTTACCCAATTGAGCGGATTTACGTAATTTCCGTTTTCGCGCACCTCAAAATGCAAATGCGGACCCGTAGACATACCGGTAGATCCCGAAAGTGCAATCTTTGAGCCTCTTGTAACCGTGCTTCCGGTGCTTACAAGAATAGAATTCAGATGTGCATAGAGCGTCACAATACCGCCGCCGTGATCTATCATGATCATATTGCCATAGCCGCTGTTCCAGCCCGTTTTTATAACCTTGCCGTCAGCTGCCGCTACTATGGTTGTATTTGAAGGACAGCCGATGTCTATGCCCGTATGCATCTTATTTACCTTGAGTATAGGATGTATACGGTAACCGAAGTTTGAAGTTACTCTCGTCACTCCCGGTGACGGCCAGGTCATCGCGCCGCCGGAATAATCACCGCCGCTTTGCAATCTTCGAATCTCAGCGATCAAGCTGTCGGCCTCTGCCTGCATAGCGTCTATCTGGCTCGCAAGCTCTTGGTTTTCCGCGGCAACTGCCGTCTTCTGTGCTGCGACGTCGCTCTTGTCACTTGCAAGCTCATTCATCTTGCTTGCCTGAGAAGCCTTTTTAGCTTCCAGACTCGCTTCCATATCCTCAAGGTAAGCCTTTTGGTCAGCTATAAGCTGCTTTTCCTGCTGAAGCGATTCCAAAATCTCCTTGTCGCTATCATAGATCATCTGAACTCTGTCTAGGTTTGTCATGAAATCCGATATACTGCTTGAGCCGAGCAAAACATCCAGAAAGCCTACCTTGCCATTTTTGTACATAGCGCGAAGTCTCGCGTTCAAGTCCTCATTTTGCTTGAAAAGATCTGCCTCTATGAGCTCAAGCTCTTCCTTTGCCTGTGCTATACGCGCCTGAGTAGCCTCTATATCATTTTGAATAGAATTTATCTCTGACTGTGTGGCTGTTATCTTCGCTTCCAGATTTCGAATTTGTGTATTCAGAGTATTTACTTCTTTTTTGCCCTCTGTCAGCTTTCCCTGCATCTGCTTTATCTGCTTATTGAGCGCCGCAAGATCGGATTGATTGTCCGCATATGACAAGCCCACACAAGCAAGAGAAGCAGTCATGACAAGCGCAAGACTCAGGCAAATCACTTTTGCTTTCTTCATCTCTATCCCCTTTTCCTACGTATCAAGGAACCTTCTCATCGAGATTATACTGCCGCAGGCTCCTATGCTTATACCTATCGCTATAAATATCAATACAAGATTATACGAAAGGAAGCCCTCCGGCACCATATTCATCTTGAACATAAGGAATATATCCGTACCGATGAGATCTACGACCTTATGGTAGATAAGCGCACTTATACCCGCCGATATAATCGCAGATACAAGGCCTATTATCATGCCCTCTACAAGGAACGGCCCTCGTATAAACCAGTTTGTCGCTCCTACATATTTCATGATATTTATCTCGTCTTTTCTTGCAAATACAGTAAGCTTTATGGTATTTGATACAACTACCACGCTTACAAATACAAGGAATGCCATGATTACCCAGGCCGCAAGCTGCAGCGCATCTGTCACCTTTGCAAGCTTTTCCACCGTATCACGGTAATATACTACGTCCTCCACACCGTCCAGTGTCTCCGCCTTTTCTGCCACAGCATCCGAGTAAGAAAGCTCCGCCACACTTATAACTATGGCATTTGGCAAAGGATTCGTCTGAAGCGAATCCAAGAGGTAGGCACTGTCTCCCCACTCGGATTTCCAATCCTCCAAAGCATCCTCCTTTGAAAGATAGTATGCGTCCGAAACCTCCGGCATGGACTTCATTTCATTCAATATATTCTCCGCCTCGGCATATTCCGTAGAATCTAAAAGATATATCTGAATCTGATCATAATCCTGCTTTGTCTTCTCCATAGCAAGATTTATATTTACAATGCTTATAAAAAATACACCCAAAATAAGCAGCATGGCCGTGATGGAAAACACGGACGCGATGCTCATAGCGCCGTTTCTGCCCACCTGCTTGAATGCCTGTTTTATCGAATAGAGGATACTAGTCAACATCTCTGTCCGCTACGCCTCCTTCCGAAAAAACGCTCTTGCCGCTATAGCCATCATTGTCGTCTGGCTTATGTACACCATATAGGCCCACCTTGTCGCGCACGATATGACCCTTTTCTATGGCTATTACACGCTTGCCCATCTTGTCCACTATATCCTTTGCATGTGTAACCATCACTATCGTCGTACCGCGCATATTTATCTGCTCGAGCAGCTGCATTATATCCCAGGCAGTCACCGGATCAAGATTTCCTGTCGGCTCATCCGCTATGAGCACCGGCGGATTATTTACAATGGCGCGCGCAATAGCGACTCTCTGCTGCTCGCCTGCGGAGAGCTCATTTGGATATCTGTCCGCCTTTTCGCTTATACCCACAAGGCTCAAAACCTTCGGCACCTGCCTCTTTATAGATCTTTGCGACATATGGATTATCTCCATCGCAAAAGCAACATTTTCAAATACGGTTTTTTTCGGCAGCAATCTAAAATCCTGAAAAACTATGCCTATACCTCTGCGAAGCTTTGGTATGCCTCTGTTTGAAAGTGTGGTCACTTCCTGATCGTTTACCACTATGCTGCCCGAGTCCGCTTCTATCTCCTTCAATAAAAGCTTTATAAATGTGGATTTTCCTGCCCCACTCGGCCCCACCAAAAAGACAAAGTCGCCCTTATCTATGGTGACGCTGGCGTTTTCAAGGCCCACATTCGAATCATATACCTTTGTTACATTATCAAGTACAATCATTCCGGCCTCCGATACCTTTTGAATCCTATCTTAAAATCCGGCTCATGCACGACACCGAATCTCAACATTTGTTGTAAAACACTACTTTTTAGTATACAACAAAAAGGCTCCGGGTTCAACAAAGCATTTGAAGCTCTGCGTGAAGATTTTGTGTCGGAGGCACAAATATCAATTATCAGCATCAAAAATCAAGGCCTATCTGCCTCAAAAAAGCCTGAGCATAATTTTCTCCACCGCCTCATGCAAGAGCTCATTTATCTCACGCACGCTGTATGGCAGACGGCAGGTATATTCCGCGCTATATATAAGCTCGCCCCCTACAAGCGGAAATTGCGTAGTCTCCCTAAGTCGCAAAAATCCCGCAAGATCCCGCTTATTTATCCCGGAATTATATTTATTTACGACCCATACGATTTTCTTCCCACTCATCTCAAGGCACTTTAAATATTCCAAAACGTCCTCGCTTGCGAGCAGCTTCGAAGGCAGAGGATCTATTACACAGACAAGCTCGTCCATGTCGCTAAGCAAGCTGTTTTCCTCCTGCCCGCCGCCTTGAGGCAAAAGCGCGGACAAATCGCAAATTATGACATCGCCGGGCGCATTATTTACAAGGCGCAGCGCGTCATTTTCAGAAAGCAGCCTGTCCTTTTCGATATCCTCCGGCGTAGGAAGTATCCAATTTATCCTCTCATCCACATTTGTCGCGGACTTGAGAGATTCTCCGTCCTTTAAAAACTTATAAAAATCCGCAAAATCCCTGCCGGCAAAGCGCTTATCCATCCCAAGACTATCATAGAGCAAGGAGTTTTTTGCGGAAACCGCGCAGCTTTTGCAAGAAGGCGAGCTTTCCGTGAGAATCTCGACAAGCGTCACACGCCTCTTTTTATCAAGCGAACAGGCCTTCGCGACACACACGGCGACAAAGCTTGCGCCTGCAGCGGGACTCAGGCTCACAAATCCTATTTTCAGCCGCTCAGGCAACGAAAATACCGGTTCTTCTATCTTTTCACGCAAAAATAATCTCTCCATCCCAATACCCCCTTGTCCAAATACGCCTGAGCCTCTATGCGCTTATCCAATTCAGGCCGTATGCCTGTCGCGCTTCTCAAGTCCAGTATAATTCAGTCAAAAGGAATTGTCAAGCAAAATTGATTTTATTTTGCACTCATTCCATATTTTGTAAGCGTTTTTGCACTTCTGCCAATGTCTGCCAGCGCTTGCCGGGAAAGCTCCCAGGAATCTCACCAAGAAGTCCCCGAAACCCCCTGAGAAGCCACCGAGAAGCCCCCGGAAAAAGAAAAACGACGAAAGCCGCAAAGCCCTCGCCGTTTCCGCTATAAAAGCTACATAATATAAATCTATTTTTTTGTAATATACCCCTTTGCTTTGAGTGCCTCCGCGCATAGTATGGCTCCGCCCGCGGCTCCCCTTACCGTATTGTGCGAAAGTCCTACAAATTTGAAGTCATATACGTGATCCTCGCGAATGCGTCCGATGCTTACTCCCATGCCGTTTTCGTAATCCACATCTGCCTTTACCTGAGGTCTGTTGTCCTCAGACATATATTGTATAAATTGCTTTGGCGCGCTCGGAAGTCCTGCCTCCTGCGGGAAGCCCTTGAATTCCTCAAGCTTTGCGATGAGCTGCTCTTTTGTCGGCTTCTTTCTGAATTTTACAAAGGATGCCGCCGTATGGCCGTTGAGTACAGGTACTCTTATGCATTGCGCTGTGATGACAGGCTCCGCGGCCTTTACGATCACGCCGTTTTCTACCTTGCCAAATACGCGAAGCGGCTCCTGCTCGCTCTTTTCTTCCTCGCCGCCGATGTAAGGAATGATATTTTCTACCATTTCCGGCCAATCCTTGAAGGTTTTGCCTGCGCCCGAAATTGCCTGATATGTAGTAGTGACTACCTCGTACGGTTCAAACTCTGCCCATGCGGCGAGAGCCGGTACGTAGCTCTGGATAGAACAGTTTGGCTTTACAGCGATAAAGCCTCTCTTTGTGCCGAGTCGCTTTTTCTGGGACTCTATGACGTCAAAATGATCTATATTGATTTCAGGAATCACCATAGGTACATCAGGCGTCCATCTGTGGGCGCTGTTGTTTGATACTACAGGCGTCTCAGTCTTTGCATATTCCTCTTCTATCTTCTTTATCTCTTCTTTTGTCATGTCCACTGCGCTGAATACGAAGTCAACTGTGGCTGCCACATGTTCGACGTCGTTTACGTTCATGACTACGATTTTCTTCACTGCTTCGGGCATAGGGGTGGTCATCTTCCATCTGTCTCCTACTGCTTCTTCGTAGCTTTTTCCCGCGCTTCTTTCGCTGGCCGCGATGGTCACAACCTCAAACCAAGGATGATTTTCGAGAAGAGATATAAAACGCTGTCCTACCATGCCGGTACCGCCGAGGACTCCTACTCTCAATTTCTCACTCATGTTTTGCTTTCTCCTTTCCTATGCTTTTTAAAATTTTATAATCGCCAACTGCTTAAAACCGCTGCATTCGCCTTTTTTCAAGCCTTCCGCCCGTTTTTGCCGCTGACGTTAATATATGTTATCACCATGTCACAAATTTTGCAAGTTTTTTTATGAATTTTTCACAATTTTTTCGTGTCTCAAAGTAAGCGCATATCTATTTTCTGTCATAAAGTCGAAAAAAAGCGCCGAGCAAAATGCTCGGCGCCGCAAAAGCCAGATATTCAGATTAAGCTTCGGAAGCAACAACTTCCTTACCGTCGTAGTAGTTGCAATTCGGGCAAACTCTATGTGGAAGCTTTGGCTCGTGGCACTTTGGACAAATAGATAATCCTGGTGCTGTCATCTTCATGTTTTGTGATTTTCTGCTGTCTCTCTTTGCTTTAGATGTTTTTCTCTTTGGAACTGCCATTTTCTACACCTCCTTCTGCTCGTTTTTGATATCTATTCTAAAATCGCTATCAAGTGCAACTTTAAAACGCAACATAAAAATTATACCATTTTTTTCAGGAATGTCAATACAATCTTATGCTTTTAGATATAATTTTTTCGGTTTTGAGCTTAATTCAGACCAACTTCGTGTGAGATGCCCTATGCTCTGCCCTTTGTTACGATATTGTAAGTATCTCTTGCAATCATGAGCTCCTCATTTGTAGGTACGAGAAGTACCTTTACCTTTGAGTCGTCTCTTGAAATGATAGCTTCCTTACCTCTGATCTTGTTCTTTACGAGGTCAAGCTTGATTCCGAGATTTCCCATATCGTTGCAGATTACGTCTCTCATGGAGATGCCGTTTTCACCGAGACCTGCCGTAAATACGATAGCATCTACGCCGTTCATCTCAGCGATGTAAGCTCCGATATAGAATCTTACCTTGTGAGCAAATACCTTGAGTGCGAGCTGAGCTCTTTCGTTGCCCTCTGCAGCTGCCTCTTCGATATCTCTGAAGTCGCTGGATACGCCGGAAATACCGAGCACGCCGGACTTCTTGTTTAAGATGTTGTTTGCCTCGCCCTGTCTGAGGTTTTCCTTTTCTCTCATGTAAGTTACGATAGCCGGGTCGATATCTCCGGATCTTGTACCCATTACAAGACCTTCAAGCGGAGTAAAGCCCATGGATGTATCGATGCACTTACCTCTCTTGATAGCGGATACGGAAGCGCCGTTTCCAAGGTGGCATGTGATGAGCTTGAGATCGTCAAGATTTACATTGAGGATATCCGCAGCTCTCTCTGCTACATACTTATGGCTTGTTCCGTGGAAGCCGTATCTTCTGATTCCGTACTTTTCATAGAACTCATAAGGAATCGCGTAGATGTATGATTCAGGTGGCATAGTCTGATGGAAAGCAGTATCGAATACGCCTACCATCGGTGTATTTGGCATGAGCTCCTGGCAAGCCGCGATACCGAGAAGGTTAGGCGGATTGTGAAGAGGTGCGAGCTCTACGCACTCCTCCAGTGCCTTGATTACATCAGGTGTGATGAGCACTGAGCTTGCATACTTTTCGCCGGCATGCACTACTCTGTGACCTACAGCGCCTATCTCGCTCATATCCTTTACAACGCCGTGATCAGGGTCTGTAACAGCCTGAAGTACGAGTGCGATAGCCTCCTTATGAGACTGCATAGGTGTCGTCAGCTTATACTTGTCCTGACCGATTTTTTCGTGGGTAATTGTAGCTCCATCCATACCGATTCTCTCAACAAGACCCTTTGCCATAAGCACTTCGTTTGTCATGTCGAGAACCTGATACTTGAGGGATGAACTGCCGCAATTGATTACTAAAACTTTCATCGTTTTTCCTCCGTACAGTTTTTTTGGTTTCTTCTCCTATAATATTATACGTCAAATGACGCGTTTTTCAAGTTATTTTCTTATTTTTCGTACAAATTGCCCATTTTCCGCAAAGCTATTCCATTATTGCGGAAACATCGCAGCGCCCGCTCTGCGCGGTTTCTCCACAAAATCCGAGGATTTGTACGTATCGGCGCCTGATATGATATTGTAAATATCGGTCGCTCTGATATCAAATTCCAGCAAATCGCGCAAGCGATGAGCGGATGGCACTTGCTTATTTATATTTGTCACAATCGGAATATCCGCGCACTCCGCCTTTTTTATATGCCTCAAAAGCTCAGCGCCCTGCGCATTGAAAGCAAGCACACGCGCATACAGGAGATTCCCTCCGAAAATCCGCTCCGCCGCTTCCTTATCAAAGCCCATAAGCGTATGTATAAGCAGTCTTCTTATCCTCGTCAGCGTGTAACGGCGCGATTTTATCGTCATTGCGAGCTCTTCAATATCATGCGCGCTTCTTGCGGCCTGCTTCATCCTGTTTTCAAGACCCTCAGCCGCAGAAAATACCCTCGAAAGCTCCTGCTCATCCGCTGTCAAAATACGCGATCTCACAAGCTCAAAAAGGCGCCTTTGCCGTATTTTATAAAGCTCAAAATCCTTTTCGAGGCTCAATCTGGAAGGCTTTGGCATACAAAGCTCAAGCTCCGAAAGCTCCCCGCCGTTTTTCAATATTTCTCTTATAGCCGCCGCGCTTGCAAGCGGGCTTTTTATATTTTTGCTGTCATAGCCCTCCCCCTGCCGCAAAAGCGCATGAGGCTCTATATGGCTTTTTAAGAGGCAAAGCTGCTTCAAATATTCTATCGCAAGTATATCGTTTGGAAGGCTTGAAAGACTTATATCCTTTGCCGGCTTCCCTGAAAAATTCTCAAATGACTTTGCGAAAGCCCAAGCCCTCGCCGCGGGAAACGAAAGCCCCCGGCCGAGAGCATCCCGAAGCGCGTCCTTGAATTCCGCAGTTTCCGCAGCCAAAAATTGCGCGGCTACCTTGAGAGCTTCTATATCTGCCGTCTCGCTTCCGAAAACCATATCCGTGACGCAGCCGAGTCCGTCCAGAATGCCCACAGCGCCCCGCGCAAAATATTCCGCGTTGTTGCACGCATAGGCAAAGGGCAGCTCAAGCACAAGATCAGCGCCGCATTCTATCGCAATCTGAGCTCTGGTCCACTTTGCGGAAACTGCCGCGTCCCCGCGCTCTACGAAGTTTCCGCTCATCACCGCCACGACAAAATCGGCACCTGTCATCTCCCTTGATTTTTGCAAGTGATAAAGGTGCCCATTATGAAACGGATTGTATTCTGCTACGATTCCTAAAACTTTCATGCGCTGCTATAGGCTTAATTCCCGTCGTTTTGGGTGCGGAAGGCCATGTCTTTGATCTCTTCTCTGTTTTCCGCGAGCGTCGTATTTATTCTGCCGAAATAGTCATCCATGTTTTCGTAGAGCTTGCCGAAGTATTCCGCATTGAGCTCGTCCATCTTTGCCTGGAAATTGTACAAAATACTGTCTATATAGTCATATGTACCCATTTTGAGCTGCTTTGCGTTTGCCTCGGTCGCGCGCATTATCTCATCCGCGCGCTTTTTGGCTTCTTTGATTATATCGTCGTTTTCTATGAGGGATTCCGCCTGCTCCTTTGCGTCGTCTATCACGGCTTCGTATTGCTTTTTCGCGTCATCAAGTATGCGCTGTCTTTCGTCATTTACCCACTTTGCCTGCTGTATTTCGTTTGGAAGTTCTATTTTAATTTCTTTGACGATTTCCAAAAGCTCGCTCGGATCCACCATTATTTTCCCCGTAAGCGGAATCGTAGACGCAGTATCCACAATTTCGACGATCTCATCAAGCAATTCCAAAACCTTCATAGCCAAATTCCCTCCTAATCGTTTATTTTATTTTTCATAAATTCTGCTACCTGCTTCGGTACCCAAGCGGATATATCGCCGCCCAGCGAAAAGACTTCTTTTACCATGCTGGAGCTGACGTAAGAATATGCCGGGTTTGTCATCAGGTAGAATGTCTGCGTACCGTTTTTAAAGAGCTTTGTGTGCAGCTGTGCCCATTGAATTTCGACATCGAAATCCGCGGTATTTCTGAGTCCACGCACCACCACATCGATGCCATTTTCATTTACATAATCCGCAAAAAGTCCCGAAAAAATGTCGACCTTGACATTCGGAAGTTCCTTTGTGACTTCTTCTATCATCAGACGCTTTTCTTCTTCGGTAAAGAGTGGATTTTTTGACGGATTTCTTATGATGCCTACTATAAATTCATCATAAAGTCCCGCGCAGCGCCTTATAATATCGAGATGCCCGTTTGTAATCGGATCGAAGGAGCCCGCGTACAAAGCTTTTATATTCATAGTGATTTTTGTCCTTTCACAGCTACTATTTTATCACAGGAGCGAAACCGCCGCAAGCACCTAAGCCCTGCAATATATCGAAATCACGATTTTGCCGTATTTTTTTTCCTTGACCTTTTCAAGGCCCGCGTATTCCTCGGGCATTTTCTCCTCAAAGCCGTGCTCGCAGACTATAATGCCCTCTTCCGAAAGGATATCGAGCTCGCTTATACGCGAAAGGCAGCTTGCCATAAGTCCGTCCTTGTAGGGCGGGTCAAGGAATATGATGTCTGCCTTTTCTCTTATCCTGTCAAGCACGCGGAGATAATCGCCTGCTATTATCTCGGACATATCCTCAGCCTTGCAATATTTTACATTTTGCTTTATAAGGGCAAGACTGTCCCTGCTATTGTCACCAAAATAACAGTGCCGCGCGCCCCTTGAAAGAGCTTCAAGTCCGAGATTTCCCGTGCCCGCGAAAAGATCCACCACAACAGCCTCCGGGATGTCAAATGCTATCATCGAAAAAATAGCTTCTTTTACCTTATCAGTCGTCGGCCTTACGTGATTTCCTTCCGGCGTATAGAGCCTTCTACCCTTAAAATCTCCCGCAATTATGCGCATATTTATCTAGTCCTTTCCCTGGTATATTTTACTTTTATGACCTACAGAAATAAATTGTATCATTCTTTCCGTAAAAAATCAATGCGTCCGGGCGAAATGCCGGCATGTTTCAATAGTATGCCTATAAAAAATGCCTTGAAAGCCATTGCTTTCAAGGCATTTTATTTGCTTATTCGACTTATTTGTCAAATTTTTTCAAAGCCAGGCTAATTTCCCATCTGCTTTGCTACTTCCTCAGCAAAGTTTTCCTGCTTCTTCTCGATGCCTTCGCCTACCTCAAAACGGATAGTCTTTGCAATAGTCAGGCTCTTGCTTACAGACTCAAGATACTTTGCAACAGTCTGCTTACCGTCCTCTGCTCTTACATAAGTCTGGTCGAGGAGGCAGATGTCCTTGAGCTGCTTGGATACACGACCCTCTACAAGACCTGTGAAGATCTTGTTTCCTACGATCTCTGCCTTGTCAGCAACAGCAAGCTCCGCAAGCTTTGTCTTTGCGTCCTGTGAAAGGAAGTTTGGCAGATAATTGAAATTGAAACCCTTGTCTTCCATCTTTTCATTATAGATAGCTGTATCCTCTGCACTCCATACGCCGTCTACAGCCTTCTTGATGAGAGCGTTTAAGATTGGCTTTGGAAGTGTAAATGGATCATTGAGTGCGCTCTCAAGAGTGATCTCCTTGATCTTTGCGAGCTCGTCAGCCGAGATGTCATTTCTGCTTGTATACTGCGGATTCATAGCAGCTACCTGCATTGCGATATTTGTAAGAGCTTCCTTTACAGCGTCGCTGTCCTCGCCGTTTCCTACAACGATAACGCCGATTCTGCCGCCGCCGTGGATGTAGGAAGTAACTACATCGCCTGCAGCCTTATCTATTCTTCTTACGGACATATTTTCGCCGATCTTCGCGATCTTTGCTGTCAGAGCATCAGCTACGCTTGTGCCCTCATAATCCATAGCCTTGAAAGCCTCGATATCAGTTGTAGGAGCAGTCAGAGCAAGCTTTGCGAGTCCATCTACGAATTCTACAAACTCTTCGTTCTTGGATACGAAGTCTGTCTCAGCATTTACCTCAACGATAGCAGCTGCCTTGTGATCATCAGAGAAAGCGATCTTTACAAGACCCTCTGCCGCTACTCTTCCGGCCTTCTTCGCAGCCTTTGCGAGTCCCTTTTCCTTCAGATAGTCTACAGCAGCCTCGATATTGCCGTCAACCTCAACCAATGCCTTTTTGCAATCCATCATGCCTGCGCCTGTCATCTCGCGCAGCTCTTTGACCATAGCGGCCGTAACATTTGCCATAATCGTAATCCTCCAAATCTATATGATTTTAAAGTGTGCAAAGATAGGCCTGCGTTTTGCAGGCCCACTGATTTCTGTTATTATGCTTCAGCCTCAGCAACTTCTGCTTCCGCAGCAGCCTCTTCCTCAGCAGCCTCAGCCTCTGTAGGACCCTCGTCAAAGCTCTCGCCCTGCTTTGCCTCGATGATAGCGTCTGCCATTCTGCCTGCGATGAGTTTTACCGCACGGATAGCGTCATCGTTTGCAGGGATGATATAATCTACATCGTCAGGATCGCAGTTTGTATCTACAATACCTACGATAGGAATTCCAAGGATTCTTGCTTCCTTTACAGCGATTCTTTCCTTCTTAGGGTCTACGATGAAGATTGCGCCAGGCATACCCTTCATGTCCTTGATACCGCCAAGGTACTTCTCAAGCTTTTCGAGCTCGAGCTTGAGCTTGCTTACTTCCTTCTTGGAAAGCTTTGCAAAAGTGCCATCTTCTTCCATAGCCTTTATGTCATTGAGTCTCTTTATTCTTGTAGCGATAGTCTTGTAGTTTGTGAGCATACCGCCGAGCCATCTCTCATTTACATAGTACATTCCGCATCTTGTAGCCTCGTCCAAAATAGCCTGCTGAGCCTGCTTCTTTGTACCTACGAAAAGAACCGGCTTTCCGGATTCGCCTACTTCTCTCATGAAGTTGTAAGCCTCGTCGATCTTCTTTACTGTCTTCTGAAGGTCGATGATGTAGATGCCGTTTCTCTCTGTGAAGATGTAAGGAGCCATCTTAGGGTTCCATCTTCTTGTCT
>CAVHIG010000043.1:0-17188 GCA_963636105.1 Anaerovoracaceae bacterium | reverse complement strand
GACATACTCGACATGAGCAAAATTGAGAGCGGTGAGCTTACACTGAATAAGGATGCTCTCACTCGTTCCGAATTTTTAAATACTGTATCTACCGTAATCCAGCCGATTATGGATGCAAAGCATCTAAACTTTCACAGTGAGCTGAATCCTGGAGAATATACCATACTTGTAGACAAGCTGCGCTTCAATCAGATTTTCTTCAATCTCCTATCAAACGCGGCGAAATTCACACCGGCGGGCGGTGACGTATGGTTTACAGTGACAAATCTTGAAGCTGAAAACAACAAGCTCCATATAAAATTTGTCGTAAGAGACAACGGCATAGGCATGAGCGAAGAGTTCCTGAAACATCTCTTTGAACCTTTTGCGCGCGAGCATTCAGAGCTTTCCAACTCGCAGCAGGGCACCGGACTCGGACTGCCTATCGTAAAAAGCCTTGTAACAGCTATGGGAGGTACGATTTCTGTAAAGAGCCAGCTCGGTGTAGGTTCAGAATTTACCGTAGACATTATCGTGGATATCGCAGAGAAGAAAGATTCACCGATCAAGCCTGCTGAAGCGATTGATACAGCAAAGCTTTCCGGAATGAAGCTTTTGCTTGTTGAGGACAACGAGCTCAATACATATGTGGCTCAGATCATTCTTGAAGAGGCGGGCTGCGATGTAAAATCCGTACACAATGGTCAGGAGGCAGTAGATACCTTCAAAGAATCCGCTCCGGGCTACTACGACGCTATACTCATGGATGTGCGTATGCCTGTAATGGACGGCCTGGAAGCTACAAAGCTTATAAGGGCACTTGACAGACCTGATGCTACGAGCACTCCTATCATAGCGATGACTGCCGATGCCTTTGACTCTGAGAGGAAAAAGACCCTGGAATCAGGCATGAATTATCATCTTTCAAAACCGGTAGACGCGCAGCAAATCTATGATGTGCTTTTGAAATGCAAGAAAGCAAAATAACAAAGGGAATGTAAGGGGAAATTGCGATGACTATAAGCGTGGAAAAAAACAAAATACTTATAGCGGATGATGCTGAGCTAAATCGTGAAATGCTTTCGCTAATGCTTGGCTCACAATACAATTTTGTATATGCCGAAAACGGCCGTGAGGCAATAGAGAAGCTGCAGACGGAGGATTCTATCGATCTCGTTCTTTTGGATCTGAATATGCCGGAGATGGATGGCTTTGGTGTGCTATTTGAGATGCATAAGCATCACTGGATTGATGAGATTCCGGTTATAATCATATCAGCAGAGGATAGCTCTGAATTTGTGACAAAGGCTTATGATTTGGGCGTTACAGACTATATCAGCCGTCCCTTCCGTTCTATCGTAGTACAGCGAAGAGTTGAAAATACCCTTCTCATGCATTCCAACCAAAAGCGCCTCATAAGGCTTGTGGAGAAGCAGATATATGAGAGAGAAAAATTCAACAGCTCAATGATAAACATCTTCAGCAATGTCATAGAGCTCAGAAATCACGAATCCGGTTCGCATACGCTGAATGTGCAGATAATCACAAATCTTCTGCTCAGGAGACTTGTGCTTCTTACAAACCGCTACAACCTTACAAAATCAAATATCGCGCTTATCTCTTCACTTTCGGCCTTGCACGATATAGGAAAGATAAAAATACCTGAGGATGTACTCAATAAACCCGGAAAGCTTACGCCTGAAGAATGGGCTCTTATGCAGACACATACAACGGAAGGTGATGCCATACTCTCAAATGAGGCTCTGGATCAGACGAGCAAATTTGTACAGACAGCAAAGGCGATATGTCGCTGGCATCATGAAAAGTACGATGGAAAAGGCTATCCTGACGGGCTTTGCGGAGATGATATTCCGATAGCCGCACAGGTTGTATCCCTTGCGGATGTCTATGATGCACTCACAAGTGAGCGCTGCTACAAGCCTGCTTTCTCCCATGACAAAGCTCTTTCTATGATACTCAACGGAGAATGCGGAGCCTTCAATCCGATGCTTTTAAACTGTCTTACGGATATAGCGGACAGTCTCAAGGAGCTCGATAAGGCAGGCGTAAGATATGACTTCCAAAGTGAGGTTACGGATATTCTGGATGAGATACTTCTTAAAAACAACCTGCCGCACAGCATGCTGATGCAGCAGAAATCCGGATCGGAAAATAACGAATAGCAAAAAACACTTAGCGGCAGGTGCACCTCGCACCTGCCGCTATTTTTACGTTTTATCAGCTGTTGATTTCCTTATATTGCTGTACCCCCCCCCACGAGGTTTCGCCTGCTATATCCTGCATAGCGCGCTCCAGAGCCGTAATCTCAAGAGGCTTTGCAAGATGCATATCCATGCCTGCCGCGATGCAGGCCCTCACGTCCGAGTCGAAGGCATTTGCAGTCATCGCTATGATCGGAATGGTCTTTCCAAGAGTATTTTCGCTCGCTCTTATAGCACGCGTAGCATCCATACCGTTCATTATAGGCATCTGTACGTCCATGAGGATGGCATCGTAATCCCCCTCCTTTACGGAAGCGAATTCCTTCACAATCTCCTCGCCGTTTACGCAAATCTTGCATGACGCGCCATGCATCGAAAGGAGTGCCTCGAGAATCTCCGCATTTAGCTCGTTGTCCTCCGCACAGAGGAAACGCTTTCCTGTGAGAGTCGAATGATTTTCCTTGTTTGCCGCTTTTTTCACCTTTGCACGCGCCTGCTGCACGGCAATGACAAGATTCTCATAGAAGAATGGACGCGATACAAAGCCATCTACGCCGCTTTTGGCGAGTCTATCGTGCAAATCCTCGCGATGAGCATAGTCACAGCAGAATATGAGCACCGCATCCTTTGAAGTCTCGCGTAGCATATCCACGACATCCTTTGGAATATCATCCAAAAGCACTGTGTCTGAAGGCCTTTTTCTAAGCACGTCTATCGCGCGATCAAGCGAAGCTGTCACCTCGAGTCTGAGTGGCTCGTATTTGAGCGATGCGCTTACATTTCTTATGAGCTCGTCATCAGCGGAGAGGAGCAGTACACTGTCCACCGTAGTCTCATGCGCCGGAGCCCTATCTATAGGAAGAGTAAGCGTGACCTCAAAGCAGCTGCCCTTATCGAGCTCACTTTCTACGCTGATAGTGCCACCCATGAGATCCACGATATTCTTTGCAATGCACATCCCAAGGCCCGTGCCCTGTATTCTATTTGTGACAGAGCTCACCTCTCGAGTGAAAGGTTCAAATATATGCTCGAGGAATTCCGCCGACATGCCATGGCCGTTGTCCTTTACCCTTGTCTGTATCCTTGCATGGTCAGGCACATCACACGCAAGCTCCGTAAGCTCAAAGAGTATATCGCCGCCCGGCTGCGTGTATTTTACGGCATTTGTAAGCAGATTCAGGAATACCTGTCTCAGTCTTACGCTGTCGCCTATCACATACTCGTGCGACAGGTCATTTACGCGCAGAGTAAAGCTTTGCCCCTTTTCATTCGCCTGAGACCTTATGATGCTCTCAATCTGTCCCACCTGATCCGCGATCTTCACAGGCTCGTAATTTATACGCACCTCGCCTGCCTCTATCTTGCTCATGTCGAGCACGTCATTTATGAGGCCCAGCATGTACTGACTGGAGCTTTGCAGCTTTTTGATATAGTAGAGCTCCCTGTCCGGATCATCCAGAGAATTTTCCATGAGCTTTGCCACACCTACTATAGCATTCATAGGTGTACGTATGTCATGCGACATATTCGCGAGGAACTGACTCTTTGCCTTTGTCGCCAAATTTGCCGTATCCAGCGCCAGCTCTGTCTCATGCTGTGATTTTTCAAGCTCAAGATTTTTACTTTCGAGTATCTTTTCGTTTTGCTCCTTTAGAATAAGGATTTTCCTATTCCTATGGAAGCGCGATACAAAGAAGAATACTGCCAAAAGCGCTACGAGAAGCACAATCAAAAAGATTATGAAGATTCTCAAAAGAGAGCTTATAAGCTCCGCCGTACTGCCTGCCACCTCATCGGAATCCACAAGCATCAAAAGGCTCCAATCATACTCCGGCAGGCGAGCATAAAGCAAATAATAATCTTTCCCGTCTATCTGCACGTCCGTACTGATCATTGCGCTGTCATTGCTTGCTTCTATGACATTACGAAAGCTCCCCATATGAGGATACACCTGCTCGTCCATGTTATAAAATACATTTCTGCCGGAAAACTTTATATCCGGCAAACTCCCGGACTGCGCCAGGATTGTGCCGTCTGCATCTGTAATGAATGAAGCATTCCGGTCATTGAAAGCGTTTATATGAAAAAACGGTTCCATTTCTGTCATATCGCGCAAAAGCACAAAATATGTGATCTCATAATTCTCCACATATATAGGCTCATCAAGCTTTGAGACAAAGGTCATATAGGTGCTGTCCTCAAGCCAATTCGCGAGCAAAAAAGACTGCCGTTCCGCTCCGGATACATTATCCACGCCCGTCCACACTCCCTGGCGTCCGGCATCAGTATAGTAATAGCCATCCGAATCCAGCGCGCGAAAAAGCAGATTTCCGTCAGCCGGCTTAAGATCCTTCTCATAATGCAGCATAATATCCGTAAGTCCGTCTATATCCAGATTCTCCTGCTCCGCACAGGCATTTTTTACTTTATTGAGATATTCCCACTGGAAACCAAGCTTCATTTCAAGCTTATCGAAAAGATGAGTCCCCAGCTCTGTAATCTGCGCTACCGATTCATTATAGAGCTGCTGCGATGTATAGCTTCTAAAGTACTGCATCGCACCATAGAGAAATACCACTATAACAGCAATCGCAATGATCAATATAAATGGTTGTATTCTGTTGTGAGCATTTTTTTTATTTTCGCCCATAGCCCAGCATTTCCTCTATTCCTCTAATCATCAGTCTTCTCAGTATCATCAGCGTTGTCAGAGTCTGCCGCGGAAACTTCGAGATCTTCCAAGGTGCCTATGTATTGCACAAGGGAGTCGTCCAGCGTCTTTGTGGAGATTTCTCCTAATTTTTCAAAATAAGCCTTTGCTACATCAAGGCCTAAAAGACCTGTGTCAGTGATTCCAAGCTCGCCTTCTCTGCCGCTGTCATATCCCGCAAAGGCCACAAGATAGGTCTCGTCGTCCTTAAGCTCCTTGCCATCCGCCGTCATAAATACATAAGGATAGCTGAAACCGATACCCCGGACATCGCAGCCCGCATGCGCCGTTTCCGCAATCTCCGCTCCCGTAAGCTCTGCTACAGGTATAGTACCATACCAGCCGGTCGGCAGGAATATGGTGATGTATTCGTCAGTCAGATCGCCTTTTATTATCATGCCATTTACGCCGGAGCTATTCTCCTGGATGGCCTTTACCTTTGGGCTGTATACGTTGTATGAGATGAGAGCGGCATCAGCGCCGGTGGCATCCATGTACATCTGGCCCACAAGCTGCGCCGTCTGTATGAGGTCGAGCTCTTCGGTGACTGTGCCGTAGCTCTTTACGCCGCTTTCGCTTACGCTTTTCTTTGTCTCGTCAAGGGCGGCGATGGCTTCTTCCCCTGTCTTTTCGCCCTTGATCCAGTCGCACAGGGCCTCACCGAAGCTTACAAGGTAGGAATCCCAGCCCGTGTATACAAGGTTCATCGACTTGCCCTTGCTGACAAGCTCCACAGCCTTGTTGTAAGGTGAATCCTCCGAAACCTTGAATTCCTTTATGGAGCACATGTTTGTGGAATTTTCACCGTGTATCGCGAGGTAGCCTTCGTTTGAGGAGATGACCTCAAGCACGTGGAGAGCGTCTTCAAGCTTTTGCTCATTGCCCTCCTCCTCAAGCTCCTTATTGAGTCCGTAGAAACGGCCCGGCGAAGTGATATAGGTATTTTGTGTGCCATCCATGGAAAGGAAAGGCATGATGCCATACTGGTCGCCCGTGCCGTCGTCGTACTGTGTGAAGCGATTTACCGTGCCTACGATAAATCCGACATTTCCGGCTTCAAAATCGTTCACAACGCCGCTGTACACGTCGCTTATCTCCTCTTCGTATGAGAGCATGCCGCAGTCTATCCATTGCTGGAAGAGGTCTACGCAGGCTTTTATGTTTTCATCACCGCTTGCGAAGGTATCGCTGTCCACGTCGGCGAAGGCCTTTCTCCAGCTGCGTCCGTCTACGGAGTTCATAAACTGGCCCGCTGAGATATCAAAGAAATACTGGAAGGCCGCGCCCGGAAGGTCAAGCAGGGTGTTTGCGACCTTTACGCCGTTTGCGCGCAGAGCAGGTACGGTCTCGTCGCGGAGCTGCTGAAAGCTTTGCGGATCTGCGATTCCCAATCTTTCAAAGAGTGATTTGTTGTAGAGTATGCCTACGATCGAGTAGTCGTAAGGCAGAAGATACAGGCTGCCGTCTACCGTATATTCTGAAAGACGCGCCTCGTTGTAAAGATTTGAGATGTCGTATTTTGAGAGGTCTATAAGATACTTCTCCTGGTAGGTGCTGTCCCAGGCCTGTGTGGTGGAGTAGATGTCCGACACAACGCAGCCGCTTTCGAGCTGGTGCTTCATGTAGGCGGACATATTTGAGCCTCTGTAAGGAATAATTTCGATATTTATCTCGGGATATTTTTCGTGTACGAGCTCAACAAGCGCGGTGTAGTCGCGCTGAGCGTCGATAATAGTGATAGGCTCGTGCTCTGCATTGTCGGTGCTCTCAGCTTCGCTTCCGCCGCCTCCGCAGGCGCAAAATAGCCCCGCTGCCATACACACCACCAGCAGCAGCGCCAAAACTTTTCTTGTCTTATTCATTTTGTCCTCCATTGATATTCTTCTTATTACTGTAGATTTCTTGTCTAGTCCACTTTATTATACTCCAAAATCTGCCTGTTTTCAAGCTTTTTAATCTCGACGGGCTCATTTCGCCGCCCCCCCCGAATAAGGCGCAAAGTGTTGAAATTTCAAGGCTTTACTGGCGAGTCCGGCTTTGCGGATGTGCTGTGATAAGTGAGCGGAAAATATGTCTTTGCGAAATTTGGCAGTGAAAATGCGCGCTTTGTATGCTACAATGGATGTTGTGTGAGGGAGAGCGGCTGGCGGCTGGCTCGGTTCGCTTGCTGTCCCTAGCTGCTCGTCACAAGGGCCTGCAGCCAGCTACCACCCCCAAATCTTCCTTACAACAATAATTTGATAAAATATACATTTTATAATAACCGAAAAAGGAGATTAGAGTTATGAAGAAACCTACTATGCTTATGATACTGGATGGCTTTGGGCTGAATCCTTCGACCCACGGCAATGCTATAAAGGCCGCGAAAAAGCCTAATCTGGATGCGATATTCGCAAAATATCCAAAGACAAGTCTCGCGGCAAGCGGCGGAGCCGTAGGCCTCCCCGACGGCCAGATGGGAAATTCTGAGGTCGGCCACCTCAACATAGGCGCGGGCCGCATCGTATATCAGGAGCTCACCCGCATCACAAAGGCCGCGGCAGACGGCAGCCTCTTTGAAAACGAAGCACTCACCGCCTGCATGGAGCGTGCCGCAAATACAGGAAAAGCTCTCCACCTTTTGGGACTGCTTTCGGACGGCGGCGTACACAGCCACATAAACCACCTATTTGCGCTTCTGGATATGGCAAAGAAAAAGGGACTCGAAAAAGTCTATGTGCACTGCTTCTTTGACGGCCGTGACGTGCCGCCTCGCTGTGCTTTGAAATATGTGGAAGAACTGGAAGCTCATATGAGCAAAATCGGACTTGGAAAAATCGCAAGCGTAGCAGGCCGCTACTACGCGATGGACAGAGACAAGCGCTGGGAACGCGTGGTCAAGGCTTATGACGCCATGACGCTTGGAGAAGGAGAAATGGCCGCCTCCGCGGCAGAGGCTGTGGAAAAAGCCTACGCGCGCGGCGAAAACGACGAATTTATCCTGCCTACGGTAATTTGCGAAAGCGGCGCAGTTTCCGCGGCTATCGCCACTGTAAACGACGGAGACTCTATGATAATGTACAATTTCCGCCCGGACCGCGCAAGAGAAATCACTCGCGCCTTTGTGGACGCGGACTTCGACGGCTTTGAGCGCCGGAAAGCTCCAAAGGACATCTCCTACGTATGCATGACGCAATATGACGCCGAAATGCCGAATGTCAGCGTGGCATTTCCGCCGCAATCGCTGAAAAACACGCTGGGAGAGTACCTGGCCGACTGCGGACTTCACCAGCTGCGTATCGCCGAAACCGAAAAATACGCTCATGTGACATTCTTCTTCAACGGCGGCGTGGAAGCGCCAAACGAAAACGAGGAGCGCATACTTGTGGCCTCGCCGAAGGTCGCCACCTACGACCTGCAGCCGGAGATGAGCGCCTACCTTGTGAAGGACAAGGTCCTTGAAGCCATCGCCGCTGACAAATACGACGCGATCATTTTGAATTTCGCAAATGCCGATATGGTAGGACACACGGGTGTGTTTGAAGCGGCTGTCGCGGCCATCGAAGCGCTGGATACCTGCGTTGCGGAAATTGCGGAGGCAGTGCTTGCAAAGGACGGGCAGATTCTCCTCACGGCGGATCACGGCAATGCCGACGTGATGCTCGATGAGGCAGACAATGTCGTGACTGCCCACTCGCTCAATCCTGTACCGCTTGTGCACATTGCCCGTGAGCCGCGAGAATTCAAAGGCGAGGGCAAGCTCGCGGACATCGCCCCTACCCTGCTTACACTCATGGAGCTTCAGATTCCGGAGGAGATGACAGGCGAGTGCCTGCTGAAATAGGCAGCTTCTAAACCTCTACCGATTAGAATGGATTCACCATCAAAAATGCCTCGGACTTTTACCTATCCGAGGCATTTTTATAATCTGCTTTTCATGTCTATATTTGCTAGCCCAAACTGCTGACGCGCCATGGGCTTATCACCTTGCGCAGAGCCTCCGCCGCAGCCGGGGAATCATCGATAAAGTAGGAGCGCGCGACGTTTCCGCTTGCGTCGAGGTCACAGCCGTGCCACCACACGGCGATTTTTATGCGGTCGTAGCTCTTGATTTTTGCGCCCATGTCAGTAATCCAGGCCGCCTTGTCGCCGCCGGCCGCCGCGCAGGAAAACTCCGTAATCATGAAATTTTGTGAAAACCACGTGCAATAGTCGCGATACAGCTCATCGTAAAGTTCCGTAAAGCTCTTCCACCTTTCGCCCGAGGCCGCATAGTAATTTCCGGTATTGTAGGCAGTCATTCCCACTACATCCACATATTGGTCGCCGGGATAATACATCAGGCTATGATTCCATTTGTAATTCGGAAACGAGGCGCAATTCGGGTTCCAGACCCAAATGACATTGTCCGCGCCGGCCTCCGCGAAGATTTCGTAGATATATCTGTAGGCGGCGATGTAGAGATCCGTGTCCTTGGAATAATTGTAGGCGCTGTAAGGGCACCAATCGCCGTTCATTTCGTTTGCGAAGCGAAATAGTACCGGTACGTCGCTTGCGGAAACGGCGCCGGCATACTCTTTTAGGAAGGTGTCGTAGTCGCCGTCGAGCAGGTCGTAGATCATATTTCCGCCGTCCTTTGCAGCGCCAGTTTGAAGTGTGAGCTCTATGACCTTGCCGTCTTGCTCGCGGTCTGCAAGAAGGCCCGCGATTCTTGCAGGTGTGCCGTCTTTGAAGTCCGTATAGACCAGCACCACCGGGAATTCGTAGTCGAAGTAATCCTCGAAGGCATTCTCTGTGACGTAGTAGCGGCTGCCGAAATTTGTCTCGAAGATGCCCCAGCTAAGCTCCGCCGAGGCCGAGAAATATTTATTGTACCAATCGCGGGTAGTCTCATTCCAGCCGCGTGTAGCCGCATCCGGCGCTGCGCTTTTTCGGCAGTAGGCTTGCTTTGTGGCTGCGGTGTTTTGGAAGCTTGTGACGAGGTATTCGTAGCCTCCGAGCTCGCCTATCGAGCGGTCCGCCTTCATGAAGATTGTGTAGACGTAGCTGCCCTTTGGGATGTCGATGGTGAGGTAGTAATTGCGGTCGCCTTCCACGCGCGAGAGCTTGTCGCGATGCCAGGAAAGCAGGTGGACTGAGGTGCCGGCTATTTTGTCATTTCCATTGTATTCCACGACGTGATCGATGGTGTTTGCTGTGAATTTGTTTGAATATGTTATGTATGAATTTCGACCGATATTTGCCGTGGCTTGTTTATATATCTCGATTTTGAGTGAATCCTTTTCGAGCGCGGCCCGCACGTTGGAATAGCTCATGTCTACGCTCATGCCCTGCGGCACCTTGATAGAGTAGCCGTCGACGTAGTTTGTGAAGAGGGCGTAGCCATCGCTTGTATTTTGGTAAGTGTAGAGGGAGGCTTCCTGTGGGTTGTGGGAGTTTTTGGAATTGGCGGCTGATTGGGATCCCTCGGTGCTGACACTGCCGGAACTGGCGACAGATTGGGTATCCTCTGACCTGCCGGCCGCATAGACTTCTCCAGCCGGAAAAACCGCTACAAAAGCAAGGCCTACGACAAATGCAATAGCAAATGCTATAAAAGACTTTATCTTAAAAAATGTATCCATTTTATTTTTTTACCTCCGGATATTCTTAAAAGCAGTACTTGTTACTTTAGCGCAAATTCTTTCTTCTGTCAATGCCTCCGTGAAGTAGAAAAGTAGCCGGATTTTTCTTATCTTTGCTGTTCAGACGCCAGGAACGTTACTGTTGAAAAAAAGGATATCTTTCGACCCTTATGGATGCAAATTATGACTTGCTTCCACAAAAATGTATTCTGACGCTGTTTTTTTGAGAGAAATACATTTTTGCGAAGCCATTTTGCTCAATTTTAACCATAAGACGACTTTCCCTGTAGAAAAAATGTATTCTGCCGGGCTTTTTCTATGGAAAATACATTTTTGCATTCGCAAAAATGTACCTTTTATAAAATCTCCGCGCAAAAATACATTTTTGCGCACCACAGCTTAAATTTATTCTTCATACGGCAGGTAGCGGCCAATGATTTCCTCTGCAATTCTGAGTCCGTCGCAGGCTGCCGACATGATGCCTCCCGCATAACCCGCGCCCTCGCCGCCCGGAAAAATTCCTTTTATCTCCGCCTCAAAGCTTCTATCGCGCAAAATCCTTACCGGCGAAGAGCTCCTTGTCTCCACCGCCTTCATCACTGCATCCGGATTGTCAAAACCCTTAAGCTTTCTTCCAAGATGCGGCATCGCCTCGCAAATGCTCTCTGCCGCAAATTCAGGAAGGGAGGCTATCACTGGATTCTGTGAAGTCACCACCGATTTTCCAGATATAAGCGGTTTTTGTGAAATCGCTACCGATTTTTCAGACATAAGCTGCTTTCCCGAATCAACAGTCGAATTTGAAGACGCAGTCTGTTTTAAATCCGCTTTTTCTACAGCAGCTGCTCCATTCATAGGGGCGGATTTATCTGCTGGATCCGCTCCTCTTGCAAGCACGCTTTTATCTGCTGCATTCCTTTTATAATACGAGTCTCGAAATTCGCCCCAGGTAGTAGTCGGAAGCTCGTAATTTCCGCCGCCGTTTTCAAAGGCCAATCTCTCATATTTTTCCTGAAATTCCACTCCCGCAAGCGGATCCTCCGACGCAAAGTCCGAAGTACGCACATCCACCAAAAGCCCGCTATTTGCAAACCTTCCGTCACGCGCACTGTAACTCATGCCATTTGTGACAGTCAAGCCCTCCTGCGAGGCCGCCTTTATCACCTCTCCGCCCGGGCACATGCAAAAGGTGTACACGCCTCTTCCATTTTTGCAATGATATGACAGCTTATAATCCGCCGCACCTATATCCTGCCTGCCGTATTGTGCCTTATTTATAAGCTCCTGCGGATGCTCTATGCGCACGCCTATCGAAAACGGCTTTTGCTGCATCGGCAGACCCTTCTCGTAAAGCATCCTAAACGTATCCCGCGCGCTGTGACCTATCGCCGTGATGAGGACGCAGGTGTCGAGGGTATAACCGCCGCGGCCGCTGCCGCCATTCACCTCTACCGCGGAAACTGCGCTGTTTTCGAGCCTAATCCCGCTCATGCGGCTTTCGAAGCGTATCTCACCGCCATTTGCGATTATTTTTTCGCGAATATTCTTTACTATCACGCGCAGCACATCCGTACCGATATGAGGCTTTTGCTTGTATAATAACTCCTCACCGCCTCCAGCTTTGGAAAATTCCTCCAAAACCTTCCGGATCCGCCTGTCCTTGATCTGCGTCGTAAGCTTTCCGTCCGAAAACGTCCCCGCGCCGCCCTCTCCAAACTGCACATTCGACTCAGGATTCAGGGCGGCGCCTGACCAGAACGCCTGCACGTCCCTGACTCGATCCTCCACCCGCTTACCACGCTCTAATACGACAGGCCTGTAACCCATCTCCGCCAAAAGCAACGCGGCAAACATGCCGCACGGCCCGAAACCGACTACCACCGGCCTTAGCGGCATCTTTGCCGCCCGGACTCCCCCGCCTGCCGCCACATTATCCGATCGGAATTTTCCACCCGGCACCGGATATACATAACTCACATCCGGCGCAAGCTCCACCTTATATCTGCCGATTTTGAAGCTGTCCGGCCGGCCTCCAAGCCCTTCTATTTCCTTTCTGTTTTTTCCTGTATTTGCAATTTTTACCTCGGCTTTTCCGTCAACTTTTCTGTCAGCTTTTACCTCGGCTTTTCTCTCAACTTTTCTGTCAGCTTTTACCTCGGCTTTTCCCTCAACTTTTCTGTCAGCTTTTACCTCGGCTTTTCCGTCAGGTATATCCGCCTCAAAATCAACAGTATATACATAGCGAATATCGCCTTTATCCCTCGCATCTATCGACTCTCGAACTATCTTCCATGATTTTACAGGAACTCCTATGAGCTTTTCTATCTTTTTCACGAGGACGCCCTTATCCTCGCCTATTTTCAATTTCAATTCGTGTATTCTGTACATATATATTTCCTATCTCTGCTTCTATCCGCTGTCTCTGCTCCTTTGACATAATTATCCGTTTTTTAGTTCCGCTTTACGTTCTAACTTTTATCCCGCATTTTCCGCCATTGCCTTTTCTACTTTTTTTCCACATTTTCCGCCATTGCTTTTCCCGCTTTTATCCCGCATTTTCCGCCATTGCCTTTCCCGCTTTTATTCCGGTCTCCCATGCGTTTTGCAGATTATAGCCTCCGCACGGCCCGTCAAAATCAATGATTTCGCCCGCAAAGAAAAGCCCCTTCACTTTGCGGGATTGCATCGTATTCATATCAATCTCGTCAAGTGCCACGCCGCCCGCGGTCACCTGGGCATTCTTCCAGCCCTTTGCGCCCTTTACACGAAATGTGCAGCACTTCAAAAGCTCCGCAAGTCTGTCTGCCATAGCGTCAACATTTTCCACATATTCTGTTTTCTTAAATAAAGATGCACCCTCACACATCGTGCTCTTTACGTTTTCATCTATATTAAAAGAAGTTGAGTTCTTTTTAGTTACATTTTTGTAAGATTTTGCAATCATAGGTTCGCTGTCAGACTGCCCTATAGATTCTCTGTCAGACCGCCCTGCCTGATTATTTATCTGCTTTGCCGCCCCTCTCTCAAGCTGTCTTTCCGGATATTCTTCCTGCTTTAACAATTTCTTTTCAATTCGCCTTAGCAGATACTCCGCCAGCTTTTTCGGGACCAGGCTTTCTATGGAGGCAGGATTTTCCTTAAGTACCATCCAAAGAATGCTTGTATTGAAATCCGGCGCCAGGTCAAGCCTTATCTCGTAGTTTTCAAAACCCGTACTGCCGTTCCCTAAACAGCTCTCCTTTTTATCTCGACATCTCCCGCTTAGGGAATCATTTCCAGGCTGACCGCAGCCTTCTGCCCGGCTCTTGCTTCGGCATTCTCCGCTAGTCTCTTTCTTCAAAAACCTACTGAGATTGAAAATACAAATTCCGGAAAGGCCGTCCTCCAAAAATTGTATCTCGCCATTCTCCTCGGCAAGAAGCTTTCCATTTTTGTAAAGAGCTGCCTTCCCTCTTGCGCGCACACCCTTCAAAGCTGCCATATCAGCCGCGCATTCTATCGGAGTGAGCACAGGAAATACAGTATTTATCGTATGTCCGAATCCTTTTGCCCACTTGTAGCCGTCGCCCGTGCAGCCAAACTGCGCACCTGCCTTGCCTCCGGTCGCAAGAAGGACCTTATCCGCCTTTAGCTTCCGCTTTTTGCCCTTCGCATCCGTCGCATATATCCAAAACCCGCTGTTCTGCCCGCCTACCGAACTACATTCCGGCAAATTCAGATCTTCATTCCAAATGTCAAATTCTGAAACCTTTAAACTATCTACATTATTTAACCCGCCAGTCATTTGTGACTCAAAGCTATTCATACGCGCAGTGCCGCTCGCCATACACTTACTGCTGACACCCAAGCGCTCAAGCTGCACTACTTCTATCTTATCCACAGTAACTCCGGTCAAAATATCCACTCCGAGCCTTGCGCACTCCCTTTCGAGCGCCGCAAGCACGGCAGAGGCCTGCCCGCAGTAAGGATAGACGCGTCCTTCTTCCTCCTTCCTTGCAATCACGCCGATCGAATAAAAAAACTTCAGGATCTCTTTCGCGTGGTCACAGGTATAATTTGTAAAATTGCAGCGCCCATTTCCGGTCGCGAGCAGCTTTCTGCCCGCAGCTTCCTTTTTTTCCAATATATGTATGCGTACCTCTCCAGTCCCGCCAGCCGCAAGCTTTGCATCTCCAGTCCCTCCAGCCGCACCGTTATTTTCTTTTTTATCAAATAAGGCGGCAGTTACCTGCCGCCCCGCCGAAATAGCCGCAGCGAGGCCGGCCGCCCCGCCTCCTATTATATATATATCCATCTCTTGTCCTTCCTCCGCATTTTACCGGCAAACCTGCCATATAAAAAGCTTTCAAGCATCATAATTCTTCCGTCTTGAAAGTCACATATCCCTCATAGTAGTAGCTGTGGTCGATGCCTTTCATGTAGACCTCACGGCTATCAATCTCATCAGTCAGGGCTGCCTTCAATAATACCTTTATCTCAATATCTCTTATCGGACTGCGCTCCATCGCGAGAAGATAATCTTCCTTATCAATCCCGCTCCAATCAACGACCTTATGAAGCTCGGTTTTGAACATAAGGTCGAGCCATATGCGGGTAGCGCGCCCGTTTCCTTCTCTGAAGGGATGAGCAACATTCATCTCCACGTATTTTTCGACAATCTCATCGAATGTAGATTGCGGCATTTTATCAATGTTTGCAAGTGCCGCTTCGAGGTAGATCAAAGGAGCGAATCTGAAGTTGCCCTTGGAGAGATTCACATTTCTTATTTCCCCGGCAAAGTCGTAGATTTCATCAAAAAGATATTTGTGAATCGCCTTGAGAGCGGAAAATTTGCCCGCTTCCAATTTATCGAGCATGCCATTTTCAAAAAGCTCGAGTGCTTTTTTCTTGCTGATGCGCTCTTCTTCGCAGGCAAGCTCCGCGGAACTTGTCAGACCCAATTTATTATCAAGTGCCATATCGCAGCCTCCAAATTCCCAATTGCATTTCGTTTCAAACGAAATGCTTCCTTTCCCCTGGCCTCCGCCGTTTCAGACTCTAAGCCATCTCCTCCAGCTTTCCCAGCCTCAAACTTCAGCTTCCGAGCCCAGCTTTAGCCGTTTTAGCAGCCTTTCTCTCCCGCTCCGGTCTTCTCCGCAGTTTTCCCAGCCTCAAACTTCAGCTTCCGAGACCAGCTTTAGCCGTTTTAGCAGGCTTTCTCTCCCGCTCCGGTCTTCTCCGCAGTTTCCCCGGCCTCATCTTCTCCCCTGGCCTCCGCCGTTTCCGCAGAGACCTCCAAGACCTTGCCATCCTTCTCAAGCGCCGCAGCCGAAACACGCCGACGCTTCCTCGCCTGCCTCCGCCGTTTCCGCTCCTGCTTCTCCTCACTGTCGCCGTCCACCTGATAATCCACATTCAGCGCAATCATCAGGAAGATGAAAATCGGCACACCCACAAGAAGTCCCCAGACTCCCAGATAGTGCTGTCCGACAAGAAGCACAATAAATACAAGGCACACGGGCAGCTTCGTATGCGTGGCCATAAGCTTCGGATTGAGCACATAGGCCTCCAGCGCATGAAGCAGCAAAATCATCAATATGACCTCAGCCACCATCTTGAGCCCGCCCAGCGTAAAGGCGATGATGCACAGCGGAAACAGCGAGATGATCACGCCGGCGACCGGTACCAGGCCAAGGATGAAGATCATGAGTCCAAGCCCGAGCACGGTCTCAAAGCCGATGATTTTCAGCATTATCATCGAAAGAACCGCGTTTACTGTGGCGATGATAACCTGCACCTTCATCACCATTGCGAAGGTGTTTACGAAAATTTTGCCGTATTCCATGAAATATTTATAGACAAAGGCCGCCTTGCTTTGCCCGAGATTTTCGCCAAAACGCTTGATTTTGCCCTTCTCCGCTATGATGACAAAGCTCAGAATCAAGGCTATAAAGAAATTTACGCTGAGTGCGCCCAGCTTCGTGGCATATGTTGCGATGAAGCTTCCGGCAAGGCTCAGATACGACTGCCAATCCACATAGGCAAGCGCCGACGCCAGCATTGGGTTGAGCGCCGAGTAGACTACGTTTACGTCGAAATTCATAAGCATATTGCCAAAATCGGTAATCTGCCCGATAATCTGCGGCACGCCCTTCGCCAAAATGAGCACCAGGAAGGTAATCCCCACGGTATAGCTCAAAAGCAAAAGAATTATGCCCGGCAAATGCAAGAAAAAGAAATTTTTGAAAATTTTATCCAATTTTTCCATCAACGAATGGAAGATAAAGGTAAGTATAAATGTCAAGAGCACAACATCCAGCATATACCAAATGGTCAAAAGCATGACAATGAGCACGACAATAGAAATTATCTTGCCCTTTTTGTCCTGCGAGCCGTCCAAATTTCCCGAGCTGCCATTCACACCTGCAAAAGCTTCGCTAGCCTTGGAGTCGCCTTTTTCTTCGCCGCGGAAACTGCCCTGCGCAGTGCTTTGCGCGCAGTCTCCCGCAACATCCCCGGTTTTGCTCTTATTTCCTCCCAAAGAGATCTGTTTTACATGCTCATATCGCCCATTCATTGTTTTGTCCTCTTTTAAATAATACATACCCATGTTTTTTTAAATTATAAAAGTATACTTTTTCAAACTCACATGACCTTGAAGCTTTGGGGCAACACCTGTCTTTGGCCTGGTGTTC
>CAVHIG010000042.1:0-18116 GCA_963636105.1 Anaerovoracaceae bacterium | reverse complement strand
TTATTGTAGATTTTCACCGAAAAAGCGAAAATCTACAATAAATCCTCAAATAAGAAAAAATCATTAAATAAGAGAAAGCAGCTTTGCATTGCTCGACGGGCATTCTACCGCTGATTTCAAAAAATATATAATCTTTACATAATATAGTATTGAAGGAAATTCTTACAAGAATCCCCGCCTCTAGGTATGGGATGTGTCAAATGATAAAATATAAGGAGAAGTCTTTGAAAAAGATGTTTGAAGGTGAAAAATTCAAAAAACGGGCGCGCAGGCTTTTGAGCCTTGCACTTACGGTGGCGCTTTTGACGGCGGGCTTGCCGGCGATCGGAGGGGCAGACGTGTCCTTTGCCGCGGAAACTGCGGAAACTGCGGGAGCCTCCGGGAGCGCAGAGCTCGCGGGTGCTGCGGCAGCGGAGTTTGTGGGTAGTGAGACGGCAGAGCTTGCGGAAGCCAAAAGCAGTGGATGCGAGACGAAAACCGAAGAAAAACATAAAGTAGAGGCAAATTCAGTAGCGAAGACAAAGACGCAGACCGAAGCCGAAGCCGAAGTAGAGATAGAAACTGAGGTGCAGATCGAGGCCGAAGCGGAGATCGAAGCCAAAACCGAAGCCAAAGCTGAAGCCAAATCAGAAGCAGCCGCAACCCTCGACCCGGAGAAGCAATACATCGTAAAATACGCGGATGATATGCAGCCCGCGCTGCTTGCGGAGCTTTGCAGCGACTCAGAGGAAGAGGACATAGCGGCTGGCGGTGGAGACTACGCCGTTTCCGCAGGCGAAGAAATCCCCTTTGACGTGGTGGACGGAGATATCATGCAGGAGCTTCTCAGCGAGGCACCTGAGGCCATAGAATGGTACGAGGAGGACGTCGAGGTCCAACTTTTGGACTGGGATGCCGATTTTTCGGGGGTTGCCGGAGATGATGAATCCGGCGTTTCCTTGCAGGCGGGAGACGAGGAGCATATAGCTTTGCAAGATGGGGCATCTTACAGCAGTGCAACCTACACATATACCTACGACAGCTCAAACTGGGCGCTTTCCATGGTAAATGCGGACTTTGCATACAAGCTGGGCACCACCGGGCAGGAGATAAGGGTCGGAGTGATCGACTCCGGCGCCGCGGACCACCCAAACCTTGAGGGCAAGCTCGTCACGGGCTACAACTATTTGAATAATTCGACCGATACATACGACAATATCGGCCACGGCACCTTTGTCAGCGGCATACTAGCGGCGGAGAGCGCGAGTAAGGGCTATGAGGGCGTAGCGCCGGATGTGAAGATAGTGCCCATAAAGTGCTTTGACGAAAATAGAACGACACCGGTGAGCATAATATGCAAGGGTATATATGGCGCGGTGAATGACTTTGACTGCGATATTTTGAATATGAGCTTAGGTGTAAGGGAAGATTCATCGTCACTGAATTCCCTTTACGAGGCCATAAGCTATGCCGCGAGCAAGGGCGTCATAATGGTGGCGGCCGTTGCAAATACGAGTTCCAACACCAGCAACATGGGTGATGAAATTTACTATCCGGCGGGCTACGATGAGGTCATCGGCGTGAGCGCAGTGGATGCAAACGGCGATTGGTACACGAATTCGCAGCACAACAAGAGCGTCTTTGTCTCCGCGCCGGGCAAGAGCGTGACGAGCTTGGAGAATACGGGCGGATATACTAGCTCAAGCGGCACATCCTATGCGACGCCTTTTGTTACTGCGGCCGCGGTTGTGCTGAAGAGCGCGGATCCGACCCTCACGACCGAGCGCTTCAAGGAAATTTTGAAGACTTCCTCGCAATATAAGGAGGCGCCCAAAACAGATGCAGAAAATGAAGCGACCGATGGAGCCTCAGCTGTAGAAGAAGCTGTCAAAACTGACACCGGTGCCGGGAAGGTTAGCGAAGAAGAAAATACGATGACTGGAGCTCTTGCTGAGGAGACAGGTACGAAAGCCGGAAATGATACAGAGCCGGTAGAGGAAGGCTGGAATGACAAATACGGCTACGGAATTCTGGACATAGAAGCGGCTTTGAAAACGCTGCTTTCGGGCACGGATATATATATTTCTCCGGTGGCTGCGGAAACGGCGGAGGACTCTGTTTCTTCGGGGTCTACGGGCTCGGCCGCAAGCTCCGCGGTTGTCTACAACAATACTGACAGTGATTTTTCCGGTAAGCTTATGAAATGCACATATGCGGATCTCGGCAGCGAAAAGGGGAGCGTGCTTTCGGCTATTACGGAAGCGGATATAACAATTCCTGCCGGAGCGTCGATAGCGGTTACGTTTGCAAATGAAGCCGGAGCCGCGGCCAAAGATGGGACAGATAGCGGCACGCTTGCCGGAGTGACATATTCCGAAAAATACTTTGTATGGGAAAGCGACACGGAAAATGCTCCGCTGTCGAATGTGCGCACATTATTTGTGTCAAGCACAGCGAGCGGTTCTGCCGGCTTGACATTGACTACTTCAACAGGAACTTCAGCATCCGCGAAAACAGCTGGAGCTACGGATACGACAGGAGGAAGCTCGGCAAATAATTTTTCTTTGCTTACGATAGATATCAATCTGACAGAGCTTGCGGGGCTTGAGGCGGGAGATACCTTCTCGCTTACTCTAAAGACAAAATCAGCCGAGGCACCGGAAGCCGGAAGCTCGGGCGGTTCAGCTGACGGACAAAGCGGCCTGCAGGAAAGCTCTACAGAAGCCGCAAAGCTGCTCTACGCAGTGCAGGCTACAGTGCCGGATGACGGCATATACAGAATATCCGTATCCAGTGAAGAAGCTGAAGTCGCAAAATCGGTCGAATTGGCTGAGGCAGCTTCGGGCAAATCCGCAGTTACAGCGGCAGACATAGATGTGTCGACAGCCAGCTACGGCGCGGGCAAAGCCACAGCATCGACAGGCGGATCAGGCACAGAAGGACAGAACTCCGACGATGCCACCCTGACAGAGGACATGACGCAGAGCGACCTGTGTGGGGATACCTCCAATGAGGGCGAGACACCGAAATGCGCAATTTCCTTTGATGCCTGGATAAACGGCCAAAAAATGACACTCGGCGCTGCGGCGCATAGCTATATAGAAAAGGAAAGAAAAAACCCGACCGCGACCGAAGACGGTTACATAAAATACACCTGCTCGGCCTGCGGAGCGCCACATGAGGAGACACTCGCCAGAATCGGGTATATAGTGACTTATGACGCAAACGGCGGAAGCAATGCGCCAAGTACACAGACCAAGCAAGCAGGCGAAGTGCTCACGCTTACGGAAGCAGTGCCTGAAAGAACAGGATATACCTTCCTCGGCTGGGCTGCGGATCCTAAAGCTGCGAAAGCCCAATATGAAAAAGGCGGTACCTACAGCGCAGACGCCAATATCACACTTTATGCCGTATGGAGCGCAAATACTTACACGATAAAATACATGGTGGATGCCAAGCTGTATACGACTGCCAGCATAAAGTATGGTGACAAAATCACAGCGCCGACAGCTCCGGAGAAAAGTGGATACACTTTCAAGCAATGGAGAAACCTTCCAAGCGCCATGCCGGCAAGTGACCTCATTGTCGAAGCAGTGTATGAAGCAAATAGCTCAGGTAGCGGTTCAGGTAGCTCCGGCGGTTCTAGTGGGTCAGGTGGCTCCGGTGGCGGTTCCGGAGGCGGTTCCGGCTCCGGTGGAGGCAGCTCGGCTGGCGGTAGCGGCAGCGCGGGAGGCTCCGATGTGACAGTAAGCCCGGATGCGGCGGTGACCCCCGACGTTTCCGCGGACGAAAATGCAGAGGAAAACAATGACGTCGCAGAACTTATGAAATATTCGGATGTCTCGGAGGCAATCTGGTACTACGAAGCAGTACAATTCGTGAGCCAAAAGGGCATAATGCGCGGCATCTCAGATACGGAATTTGCGCCGGGCGAAAAGCTCAGCCGTGCGATGTTTGCAACCATACTCTACCGAATAGCCTGCGATGCGGCGTTGTCGGGTTCGGAGGAAAGTTCTGCCGGATCTGAGCTGGTGGGTTCTAGCGAGAAGTCAGTTGCGGCTGGCTCGGCAAGCTACTATGGAGCTTCTGCCGGATCAGAGCTGGTGGCCGGTTCTGCAGTAGAATCAGATAAAACAGAGCTTTCCAGCATAGGACAAGAGATATTCTTAAATGGAAGCGCAGGCGGGAATTCGAAGGAGAATGCAGGCGGGAATTCGAAGGAGAATTCAGGCGGGTCGAAAGAAGCAGCGGGAGATAGTTTGCGCTTGCAATATATGTCAAAATTTACAGATGTGAAGGCAGGCACGTACTACAGCGAGGCTGTGGCATGGGCCGCGGGCGTGGGCCTTATAAACGGCGTGACGGAGACGAGCTTTGCGCCTGATGCGACTATTACGCGCGAGCAGGCGGCGGCTATGATATATCGCTACGCAAAATACAGAGGGCTGGATACCGCGGTTTATGTACATGAGACATATGCGGATACGGAGGAAATATCGGCTTACGCGGATGAAGCGGTGTACTGGGCGAGTGAGCACGACCTGCTCGAGGGCTATGACAATGGCAGTTTCTGCCCTCAAAGCCTGACCAGCCGCGCCGAGACCGCAGTGCTTGTGCAGAGAATATATGAAAAGCTTCTCGGAGTTTAAAGCATCCGAGAAACGGTAGATGCGGGTTGGCGGGCAAGCTCTCTGAAAATTCCGGGGTGCTGAGCCATTTTGTTCGCGGCGCTTGCAATAGACATGTCCAGGAGCTCAAGTCCTTTTTCGAAGAATTTGAGCTCCTTTTCGCGTTTGCCCTTTTCTTTCCTCTTTGCGGCTCGGCCGAATTCGCTTCCGACTTGCGGTTCTGCCGAATCCACTTCCGATATTTGCAAGCTGCTCCGCAAGACTCATATCCGGCCATCTTTCGGCCAGAGGCAGCAGCTTAGGATCGGCGGTGGCGGCGGTGGCGGCATTTTTTATTTATAGTATTATCCATTTTGCTACTACCTCCAAAATTCTGTTTCTTCTGGATCCATCCTCAACATATATTGAACGGTTATTCTGCTTCGGATTTATGTTTATGAGGGAATCAAATTCCACAAGATCATCAATTCCATTTTCACCCAAGAATCAGATTTGTTCCCTACAAATCCTCCTGCGATGAGCCATATTCTCTACCTCATCCAACTCTTTTAGTCAAAGTTTTTGAAAGCGGGCGTTTGCACGAAATAATTGCACTACCATTTGAAAGAAATGATGGCGGTAAAAAAATGAGGGGGCAACAAAACTGGAATTTTTAAATAAGTAATAGAAAAAAATGCAAAAAATATAATATAGTGGTTGAAAAGAGCGGCTGCTTGTTGTATAATTTAGTAAAAATTACAGGATTTTCTACGAAATCAGTAAGGGAGGCATCGGAAGAGGCAAGGGCGGCCGCGAGAGGAGAGATATGTACGCAGACTTTGAGTTTACAAATTTGCTAAAGGAATTAAAAGAAAGAAGGGAAAAAGTCAATAAATACATAGCGGCCGGCCTTAAAGGCAGCATCGTACCTGACAGACAATACGGCCGCACGTATTTAATCTGCTATACGAGGGACGCAAATGGCAATGAAACAAAGATACGTCTCACAAAGAGGCCGGACCTTCTGCACAGCCTTATGCGAAAAAAATACCTGGAAGCTGAAGCCGGCCTGCTTGAAAAAAATATTGCGGCCCTGGAGCGCTTTTCCGCAAAGTACGAGGAGATAATACCGGGAAATATCATAAAAGCATTGCCGCAAACCTATCGCGAGCTGCCTGAGAAGCTGTTTTTCATTCCGACAGAAGCGGAAATTGCTTTGGGCCTTACGGACATCGCAGGCGTGGCGGCGTACGAGGAGCTTTGCGAGGAACTAGGCAGTTTACGCAGAGCAAATAAAGGAAAAAGTGGAAGCAATGCACGCCGCGGCGAAAAGCCGCTACGGAAAAATGCCGCCGGCAGAAAGACAGAATGTGATAATCGCAGGATTTGCGGGATTGAAAGCAGCGGATGGAGTGGGGATAAGCAGGGACTCAAGTGGCTGCTTGTGCCGGATTTTACTATTCGGCGGCGGGACGGCAGCCTTTGCTATTGGGAGCACTGTGGGCTGATGAGCGATGCGGGTTTATTCAGTTCAGCAATTCACTTATATCGCACTTCAGGGCTTTGGCGAGGCGCAGCAGTATATCGGATTGCGCTTTGTCAAGGTCTTTGTTTTTTTGCTCGTAAGCGCGGATGGTATTGAGAGAAACGCCGGATGTATGGGCAAGCTCTGCCTGCGTCAATCCGCAGTGCTTTCGTATTGCCTTCAGCTTGCTTTCACTTTTTTTGAAGTGAGCATCGAGGACTTCACAGCTCTTTTCGATGTCTGCTTCGTGAAGTGTCTTGTAAAGTCCGAGAAGTTCGCTGTAGGGAACCGTCTCTAAGATACTCCTGAATGTGCGGCCGCTGTACCATTGATAATGCGTCAGCATCCAGCCTAGCCAGTATACGGGACTTCTTTCGTAGCTTTCGATAAGCTCTGCATCATAGACTTTGTCGCCGGTTTTTTCCATCACATCTAAAAAAAGCTCCAGTCCGCTTTTGCCCGCAATATATTTGGGATTGCCGCTTTCTATTCCTTCCGCAATGCCGGACTGAATAAAGCGCTGCAGGAAATCTTCGCCGTTCATTCCGAAACCGATGACTGCGTCATGGAGCATATTGCCGACCGCACGGGAAGCTTTACTCAGATATAGCTGATTGTAGGCGTGGATCGTCATTTTTCATATCCTCTCTTATAATATCCAGAATAAAAATATCGTTCATGAGCTGCTTCAAATCTTTTTTGCGGTTTGCGTAGGCGGCTCGCGCGCTTTGGTCTCGCTTGGCCCGCTTGAAGTAATACTCACGATAGTCGGCGATTTCGTAGCCTGCAAATTCAATGCGATCAAAGGCGCGCTCTGAAAGCAGCACGACCTGTTCTCCCAGTGTGCCGAGTCTCATTGCCATATCCAGGTCTCGCAAAGAGATTGTGTTGTTCACAAAATCCTCAGCAAAGGAGAAATATGAGTCATCGGCACGATAACCTATCATTACATCGATATCGGCTGTCATCGGCATAAAGCGATTCAAAATGAACTCTCGGGCATTGCTGCCTATAGGAGAAGTAATGTCAAACTTTCTGTGAGCGAGCAAAACGGCAAGCCAGTTCAGAATGTTGAAATCTCCTTTTGTAAGGTGCATTACATTCAGGCCGTCAAGGGATAGATTATATTTGTTTGAATAGCCGTCATTCTTAACAGGACAGGCCCATTCCTTTGCAAGCTCACTGCTTTCTGTGCAGTAAAAACCCTGTCCGTAGTCATTGTATTTTTTCCCGGTACCGAACTTCGGTACCTCAACGATTTGCTGGGAACCGTGGTAGATAACTATAGATTGCTGCATAGGTGCCTCCCAAAGTAATACTGTAGTATTAGTTATATCCGTATTATAATATTACGGTATTAGTTTGTCAAGTGGAGCGTGTTCCGGGAATGGCGGCTGCGGTGAAGATTTATTACCGCAGGCGCCATTTTTTAGCTTTTGGCAGCCGGCCGTGCAGCTTTCTGCGACCCTGTGGCGGGTTTACATTTTTTACAAAAAAACAACACAAAGGTGATGGTTTTTTGTTGATTTTGTGGGTGTACGGGAGTACAATGAAAGGTAGATTTGACGGTTGAGAAATTAGCTGTTGGCGGCTAGTGTTCGGTAGCTTTTCGGCTGGGCCGAAAAGCTTCATATTATATTAAGAGCCAACAGCCAAAGCTAACAGCCAAAGGCCAACTGCTGATTCGGCAGGTAGTTGAGACCGGAATACTGCTGAAGAAAACCACCCCAAAAGAAAACCACCCCAAAAGACAACCACTGCCACCTTGGCAGCAGATATAGAAAGGAGAAAAAACGTGCAAAAGTCTCTAAGAACGTGCGTTGCGGCGCTTTTGGCCTGCATCATGGTTTTGGAAATCCCGCTCTTTGCATTTGCGGACACTGCAGCCGGCATAACCGGCGATACGGCAGGCGTGCAGACGGAAGAGCAGCTTGGAAATTCCGGCGATGAGCAGGGCTCAGACGATACAGAAGCCGCGGGCACAGACAATCAGGACTCGCAAGGGACAGACACTGAAGGCGCAGGCTCCGCAGAAGGCGCAGGCGCAGTGGATGGCTCAGTAGCGGGCGCCGGAGCAGGCGACAATCTTTCACAGCTTGATCTCTCCGAGCTTCTCACACAGCTTGAGCAGACGGAAGCTGATGGCAGCTCCCCAAGACCGCTCCCGGTTCCAGATGCCGTAAAAGATGGAAATTACTTCTTTATAGCAAGCGGCAGCTACTCCATAAGCGAGCAAAGTTCACAAAAACTGTATATCCCTATACAGCGTACAGGCGATCTCAGCCAGGAAGCTTCTATCACATTGAAGCTCATAGACGTCACATCACATAAGGGCGTCAATTACAAGGCCGAGATTTACAATGAAAATGTGGAGGGCATAGCTGAGTACGGCGATGTCTCCATGGTGGACCTCATCAAGGAAAACACCGACACCACATATGAATCCTCAGGTATCACAGACGAAGAGCTGAATGAGCTCATAAAGGAAAATGGCGGTGCTATTGAGGTTCTCGATACTGGCGGAAACGTCGTAGGCAAGCTAAAAAGCGATGCGCTTTCCAAGGACACTTCGAGTGAGTCCGGGGACTCCTTGAGTGCCTCCAAGGATACCTCAAGTGGGGCTCAGCTTGCGGCAGAAGATTCAAATGAAAACAGCGAAGCCGCGGAAAACCAGACAGCTTCCGATTCCTCGGATGAGGCTCTGCAGCAGTCAGACGATTCTTCAGATGAGGCTCTGCAGCAGTCAGATGACGACCCAGACACAAAGGTGGACTCAAAAATCCAGCTCACAGGCACAGGAAATCCTCTCAAGGATGCGAGAAATGAGTACACGGGCGTTGTATCCGACAGACAGGAGCTGATTCAGGGAAGCTCACTCAATTCTGATTCCGAAGACAGCGATACAGCCCAACTTGCGGCGGACAGCGCAGATGAAGACAGCGAGACGGGCGCAATAGAAGATGAATTCATAGGTACAGAATACACGCTCAGCTTTGCGCCGGGCGAGGACGCAAAATACCTTGTAATCACACCGCTCTACTCGGCAAAGGCAGAGGGCGACAGCGTGCTGCAGCTCATGCTCAGAGATCCGAGCGATGATTTCGCGATAGAAGAAAGCACAAGATCCTCATATGTGACGATCACTGACTGTGATACACTTGAGGAAGCATATATCAGCATAGCGGACAGCGAAATCTATGTCACGGGCGACAAGGCAGAAGTTACAGTTACAAGAAGCGGCGCGGTCAATAAAATGCTCTGCGTCACAATGACCACAACAGACGGCACCGCTGAGGCGGGCAATGATTTCTCGGGTGTGGGCGCAAAGCTCTACTTCCCGATGGGTATTTCAAAGAGAACGGTTGAGATACCTGTGGGACATGGCACAGAGGAAAAGACCTTCACCGTACAGATTTCAAATCCGGTGGATTGCAGCATCGTAAATGCGAGCGCGGAGGTGACTATCTCCTCCTATGCCGACTCAGATGTCGCGGAGCTTGAAGACTCCAAGGACAAAATCGACAGCCGCGCGCTGGATAACAGCGGCACTGTCGCATATGATAGCAGCTACATCGGCGGAAGCTACGATCTTTCCAAGGGCGAGCTCCTGGGAAATTCCTGGTACAATTCCGATATGGGATATTTTGTAGGCTCGGGTGTAGGTCAGGACGATGACACATGGGCAGGCGGAAAGTTCAAACTCGAAGACGGCTTCCTCTATGACGGTGTCAGAGTCACTACAAGCCTCGAATCCAAGTCTCCAAGCTGGGGTGTTGAAAACGTAGGCCTGCAAAACAGCGGCGCGACTGAATACGACACAGCGGTAAACAAAGGAACCAGCCAGAGAGACGCATATGCTATATATAATGACACAGACAGATACAACGAATGGGTCATAGATATGGTATACGGCTCGGCGGAGGCTCCGGACACAGTCACTGCTATGACGCTTACCTCCTCGGCACACGGAAGAACCATGCGCATATTGAGTGTAGAGGCCATAAAGAGAAGCTTCACCTTCAAGCTCGAGGCCGCGGCGACTCCGAAAACTATATATACAAATGTAGCAGACGGCAAGACCTATAGCGGACTTTCCTTTGAAAATGCTACGGATGCTGAGACCCAGAAATACCAGAAGGTCATCTTAAACAGCAACCTGACGGATACGAGCTACACCGTGAAGAGCGGACAAAACTTCGCCGTTTCCGCGATAGGCACAGAATACGCAAAGCTTGTCGGCATAGACGCGGTGAGAGCGGATGGAAAGACCTACAGAATCGCAAATGTAGACCCGAATACTCGTACTTGCGTAATCGAGGCAAACAGCGACACAATCAAGGCTCTTGCGATGAATGACTTCGTTACATGGAGCACAGAGAAGGTCACTGTAGGCACAAATGCCGAAAGGGACGGAGATTCGACTAAGACAACGAAAAACAGCTACAGCGGCACGATAAAAATCAGACCGGTATTTGAGTATATAGACGCTGCGGTGCAGATAAACAGCACGGATTCCGGCTACTTTACAGTAAATGGCATGGTTTACAGCACTTCCCAGGAAGTAACAAAGCATCTCGGCGACAAGCTCAATATATCCACGACAGTGACAGCTCCAAATACAACTGCCCTCGGCATAAGCTACAGCCAGGCTCAGAGCAAGGGTACAGCTATCACAAAGTCAGGTACGGAAAACTACCTCAATACTACAGAGGATGGCACGTACACATACACTTACCTTATAGACCAGAAATATAACGTAATCGAGCCTACCTTCAATCAGGTAGCAAATACCGTAAAGGTGCGCGTGGCAAAGAGCGAGCTCGCATACTTTGATACAAGCAAGGGCTTCCTCGCGACAGCAGTAGCTACCCGCGAAGAAGACGGAGACGATTATGTCTATACAGCATATAGCGATGTAAAGGCAAATGATATAATACAGCTCTACGCGTATGCAAAGAACGACACTACGGCGCTGCTCTGGAAGGACGAAAAGACAAGCGACACATATTCCGGAAATGTATTCTACATCATAGCAGACCCAAGTGCTGACAAAAATGTAATCAGACTCTCCGCGGATACAGACGCGAGCACACATTCTGATTATACCTTCTCCGGCACAATCATTACAAATGTAATGAATCTTTCTACAGGAAACGCCGTAGAAAACACTTCGATGTATGCGAGCAAGGCCATCGTGGCTCTCTCCATGCAGGGCGCGCTGACGGGCGAAACCGGCGAATTCAGCATAGATCCTTTCTACGCCAAGGGCGGCACAAAGGTACGCTACGCCGTTACCTACAACGGAGGCACGGAGCTCAAGGAGATTGCGCTCCCGGCTGCCGATACAAAAGGAAAGCTTGTAAATTATCATAAGCTTGACGGCACAGCAGCTACTACAGTGGCTATCCCTGTTACAAGCGATTACATCAGCGTATCTGAGTACTCGCTTTCGGGCGCGCATGTGACAGGCGTAGATGTGGCGCAGGAAAAGCTCTACGTGACGACAGCAGCCGTACTCGAGATGAATGGCAAGAAGACAGTACTTCAGGCCTATGTACACGACGGCGACTCATATGAGCTGAACGGCACTACATATACGGAAAAAGTTACGGAAGTAAACTTCCTGTTTATAGATCCGAAGACAAATACAGTGCACGGACAGTGCCCGGCTACAAAGGCAGCGGCTACGGATGCTCAGAGCGCAAACCTCCCGGAAGGCACAAGCCTCTGGTCATTTACATTTGATAAATTTGCCGCTGACCAGGCAGGCACAGATGGTATAAATTACAACTACGGCGATGTGCTCTACGTGCAGATCATATCCGACAAAAAGCTTGTGGATACCGCGGACGCTGACGATTCGGACAACGGCATCCCAATGCAATACAAGCCTGTATCCACAGGATACTCCGTAATTTCGGACAACGAGTATGAGGCACAGGAATTTAATATGGATCCTCCTCTCGATGCCGCGAGCATGATGAGCGGAGCAAACCTGCAGGACGAGACGAGAGCCAGCTATGGACAGTTCCCGTTCCTTGGCGAAATAAACTTTGTAGCCGCGGTAATCGCGAAGGTCGTAGCTACCGTAAATAAGCGTGAGCAGCAGGATTTGAGATCCATGCTTGAGGACTTCGCGGATGAAGATGATCTCGATGATGACGATGATAGCCGTAGCTCCATCGCGTCGCTTCAAGGCATCGTTTCGGACGCGAAGCACGTGCAGGTGACCATAGTAATGTTCACAAAGCAGCTCCCTTACGGCGGCACAAGACTTCTCCTCGGAGCAAGGATTTCGGTAGGTACTTCGAATTTCGAAAAAGTAGTAAATCCTTACCAAAACGCAACGATGGCGTCGAGCTTCTATGAAACCGTTGAAGCAAAGGTTACAAAGTACGATGTCAAAAATGTAACAAAACCGCATACGATGCTCAAAAACATGAAGATGGCCGGCGCTTATGCACAGGTCGCTCTTCAGGTCGGACTCTACCTCGACTTCGGTTATATGGAGCTCGAGACAACGAAGGATGACGGCACCACAGAATATTCGCATTCCATCGTCCTCCTGGGCGGCGGCGCGTTCATCGGCGGAAGTGTAAGTGTCACAAGCTTTGTCCAGACAATGATCTATTGCGTGCCTTGCTATTTCGGCCTGAATGCCGGCGTAAATGCGACAATTTTCCTCGGAATAAGCGCCGATCCGAAAAAGACGCTTGACAACTATCTGGGCAGCGGCGATATGGGCGACCTCTCCTTCAATATCGAATGGCTGACAAAGGTATACGTATCAGGATATGCCGGAGTAGGCATGATAGGCGCGCTCGGAGTGAGAGGCACAGTGACACTCAGCGTAGAGGTCGGCGCCAGCAACAAGATGGCAGAATGGTATCCGAATGTAGGCGAAAGCTGGGGTCTTCTCTCTACATTTACACTCAGCGGCAGCATAGACTTCTTCGGAATGTCCATTCCGCTCGGCTCCTTCTCCTGGGCACTTCCGGGCGCTCAGGGCTACTACGGATATTTCAAGGAAGTCCGTATGGCAAATAATGTAATTTACTACGTAAATGAAGCCATAAATGATCTGATAGAAGACGGCGAGGACGGTAAGCTTTATGGCGCTATCGAAGTTTGCAAGCTGAAGATAGCGGCTCTCGAAAAGAAAATAGATTCTCACGAGTGCACGGCTGAAGAGATTGCAGACTCGACAAAACTGCTTCGCGATTTTGCTTACCATAATGACATCCTCGGAGTAGTGGATTATGTAAAATCTACGATGTATACTGTATCAGGCCTTGCAAGGCTTACAGATGATGCGGAAACGTCGGAGCTCTTCTATATTCCGGAGCGCACTGACTCCGAGTGGGTCGCGGGCGAGGGCGCGTCGCTTGAGGGCGCATACGGCTTCGTCAAGGAGACTGAGATTGTAAGCAACGCATATTCACAGCCTTCTACAAAGCTCATAAGCCTCGGCGGAAACAAGATGCTCATGGTATATATAGACACTGACACAAGAAGAGACGCTTCGCAGCAGGCAGTGCTCAAGTATACGGTCTACGACTCCGCTACAGGCAAATTTACATTGCCGGAGGTAATTCAAAGCGACGGCACGGGAGATACAACTCCAAACCTTTGCGACGCGGGAGACTACATCATGGTATCCTGGTCATCAGCGGATCCTGTAAAATATAAGGCTTTGACAGAAGAGGATCTCAAGGATCCTACAAAAATCATGTCTTGCTATGAGATCTACACGGTGCTCTTTGATAAGAGTACTCTGGCGTTTGGTGATATAGAGCAGCTCACGGATGATGAGTATTGCGACAGCACTCCGCAGGGCATATATGACAGCAAATCGAGCGACAGAGTAGTGCTCTATTTGAAGAGCGCGCCTGATACTGACGCGGAGGCAAGCTACGAGGAATATACAGACCAAAAAATGACGAATAAGGTGCTTGACTATATCAACCCTTACAGCAAAAATGTATATACTGTAGTTATGTACATGCTCTATGACGCAAGCAAGAATGATTGGGCAAGAGATTACTACTATGACAATGAAATGACCTTTGAGGCTACAAAGGATAAGACAGCTAAAGAAGTAGAGGCTGATTACATTGCAAAATGGAAGGGTCAGCGCTTCCTGCCATCTGTACTTGCGGATGAGGACGGACAAAACGACCCGGCAATCACTGACCTTACGGTGACACTCGGCTACAATGGCATAGGCGCCTACGCCTATACGGTAGACATGGATTATGATTCCGATACCACTGAGGATAAGGAGCTCTACATCCAGTTCTACAACTTTGAAAAGCACAAGACCTATGTACCTATCAGACTTACAGATGACGCCTTTGCTCAAAGCATGCCGCAGTTTGTAAGAAATGATGAAAATACATATCTCTTCTGGCTTGAGGGCACGGATACATTGAAATATATAAATGTATCCCAGCTTCTGAAGGCAAAGTATGAAGTTGAGATTACGGCGGACGGCAAAACCACTACCGAAACCTACTATATAGTACAACCGGACGGCACCTTTGCAGATGGCTATGATATAGAGGCGAATATAGTGGACAATTATGGCTACGAGGATGATGGTGCTATGGACAACATAGGCACATATCAGGTATTCACAGACGCAAATGACGATCTCTACGTATTATGGACGCGTACCGAGGACAGGGATATTGAGAAGCTCACCGATATCTACACGCCTGCCGCAAGAGAGATCTATGCTACGGCGATGGTCAAGGAGAGCGATCTCAATGAAACAGTAGAAGGCGCTAGAAAAGACACAGCGGATGCTACAATCACTCACGCGAGATGGTCTAAGCCTTATCAGCTGACCACGAGCGGCAAGACAAACGACGGAGTTGCCGCGGCACTCGACGCAGACGGCAATCTCATACTTGCCTACAACCAGTACACTGTAGAATACAACTACGGCTACGATCAGGACGTGGAAGGCGAGATGTACAACACAAGCCCGATAACGCTCATGGCCGCAAGACTTGAACCTATCGGATCCCTTGAGGCTACGAAGATACTCGTATCGGACGAGACACCTATGGCGGGTGATACGATTACGGTCGGAATCGGACTTGAAAACGCGGGTCTGACTGCTGTACGCGGGGCAAGCGTGGAAGTATGGACTTACAAGGACGGAAAGCGCATAGCTAAGGTCCACAGCGAGGAGATAAGCGACACTATCCTCGTAAATACAAGAAGAACCTTTACCTTTGAAATGACAGTGCCTGCGGATTACGAGGGCATGCAGCTTGTATGCGTGACAAAGGAAAAGAATAAGTCTATGGCAGGCGGCTACTATCCTGAGCAGGAATTCTTCTCAGAGCCGTTTGAAAAGAAGGCTGACCTTGCGGTTGAGATCGTAAGCGCAAAGCAGAATGGCGATGCTTTCGATATCACATATACTGTTACAAATAATGGTAATGATTATGCGGCGAAGGATACTACGGCTCAGATCCACCTTGCTACACTTTACGGAAACGCAAAGGATAAGTATGGCGTGGACAGCACATTGCTTGTAAAGCAAGGTGTGACAGGCGTGGCTCCCGCAACGAGCGAGACCTTTACAGAAACAGTCGTGATACCTTCGAGCGTATTTAAGTATTGCGGCTACGACCAGATAAACGCTTACATAGTAGAGCCTGACGGCGAGAGCGTGGCATACGCAAGCTCGGACAATACGGACGATGCTGTATATATAATGCAGGAAGCTCCTCTGAACTTCACTGTCAATGGCGGAGAGGCCATTACGCTCAAGGTGGGCGCGACAAAGACTCTTGCGGCGACATATGAGGGTGTAGCTTTCCTGAAGAGCAATGCAAATGTTGTCTACACGGTAGCTGATACAAGTGTGGCAACGGTAGAAAATGGCGTGCTCAAGGCGGTCGGCGAGGGTGCTACTACGGTGACAGCGACACTTCTGCCTTATGGCACACAGGCGAGCGTAGATCTTACGGTTACAAATAAGTCCAGCGGACACAGCGGAAGTCACTCAAGCTCCGGAAAGACTGATAGCACAAGCAAGGATGAATCAGACAAGACGGACGGCACAGATGCTTCCGGAAATACAGACGGTGCTACGGACGGCGAGGTGCCGGTAGAGCCTACACCGGGTGAGGGCGGAAATGCGTCATATACGGATTGCAAGCACGACGGCACTTGCCCGATTACAAAGTATGAGGACGCGACTGTAAATGCCTGGTATCACGACGCGGTGCACTACGTACTCGATGAGGGTCTCATGAACGGCGTATCCAAGGAAGACTTTGCGCCTTCCGATGAGACGACAAGAGCTATGGTGGCCACTATACTCAATCGTATAGATGGCGAGACAGCTGCAAAGGTAGCGGCTTCGTTTGACGATATCACAAAGGACAGCTATTATGAGAATGCTGTAAATTGGGCAGAGGAAAACGGAATCGTAACAGGCTACAGCGATCGTGAGTTTGCGCCGAATGATGATGTGACACGTGAGCAGATGGTTGCGATGCTTTATCGCTACGCGAAGTACAAGGGCATAGATACAAGCGCGGCCGAGAAATCTGACATAAGCGCATACAGCGATGCGGGCAGCATTTCGGCATACGCTCTTACGGCTATGAAATGGGCATATGGCGCAGGTGTGATAAAGGGCAGATCCGCAGAGACACTTGCTCCGAAGGCAAATATCACAAGGGCCGAGATTGCTCAGATTATCAAGAATTACGTAAGCGTGTTTCAGAAATAGAAGTTGTTCGGCCTACACCTATCCTCGGAACCAAACGACTTACACATGGAGGCTCGGCTACAGCTCCCCTCGGGACCGAATCGACTTACACATGGTCCCGAGGGGAGCATACGCCTCGCTGAGTGTTGAAAAAATTATAAATGGTCCTGCAGCAGCTTAGGACTACATCTACAGCCGGCCTGCGGGCCGGCGCAAAAACAGAAAGGAGTATAACATGGCAGAAGATAAAGATCTGAAGAAGACTTGCAATGACGAAGTTCAGGAATGTGACCTCGACGCGCTCGACAAGGTAAGCGGCGGCGCAAACCCTTTCGAGGACATCCAGAGAATCAAGATACACGAGCTTGACGAAGAGATCAGGAAAAAAATTTAATAGACTCGGCCTACAGCTGCCCTCGGAACCAAATGACTTACACATGGTCCCGAGGGCAGTTTTGGTCTTGCGATAAAAATAATCGTGTTATTTAGTGTAAAAATCAAAGGAAATTTCGTTGATTTTTACACGAATATTTGCTATACTATGCTCAGGACCTTTAAGGAGGACTGCATATGTATAGAAAGATTATGAGATTTCTGGAAGCGTGGAAAGAAAACAAACACCGCAAGCCCCTTATTTTACAGGGCGCAAGACAGGTCGGAAAGACCTATTCCATTCTGGAATTTGGGCGTACACATTACGAAAATGTGGCATACTTCAACTTTGAAACCAATCCAAAGCTAAATGAAACCTTTGAGGAAAACATCAGCCCCGATTATTTGCTGCCGATTTTATCACATATCGCAGGTCAGACTATCATAAAAGAAAAAACGCTGATAGTCTTTGACGAGGTGCAGCTTTGCGAAAGGGCATTGACATCACTCAAATACTTTTGTGAGGATGCTCCGGATTATCACATCATTGTTGCCGGCAGTTTGCTCGGTGTTGCGGTGGGCAGAGCAAAATTCTCTTTTCCCGTAGGAAAGGTCGATATGAAAACGCTTTATCCTATGGATATGGAGGAATTTATGTTGGCTCTCGGTGAGGACGCTTTAGTAGAGCAGATTAAAAAGTCCTTTCAAACCGATACACCGCTGCCGTCGGCTTTGCACGATGCCGCAATGCGGCTTTACCGTCAGTATCTTGTGGTCGGCGGTATGCCGGAGTGCGTGATGCAGTATGCCGAAACGAGGGATTATATTCTTATCCGCCATATACAGGATACGATACTTGCAAGCTATCTCAATGATATGAGCAAGTATAACAACTTGA
>CAVHIG010000041.1:0-19133 GCA_963636105.1 Anaerovoracaceae bacterium | reverse complement strand
CATTAGCTCAGCTGGTAGAGCACCTGACTCTTAATCAGGGTGTCCAGGGTTCGAGCCCCTGATGGTGTACCAAGAGAAAAAACCACTCGTGAGAGTGGTTTTTTCGTTGTAAAAATACAAAAGGGGCTCGAACCCGAAAGGGCGAGGGCGTAAGCTCAAAAGCTCTTGCAAATTCATATATGACACCACCTTTCCGCGTTTGACCTTCTCGACGATTCTGTGTATGTGACGTGTGAGACTTCCGGTGCTGGCCTCAGTAGGTAGATAAAAAGTGGATTTCTTGCAAAATAATCTACCAGCAGGCCGGATTTTGCCCCATGACAGCCTCGCGCGGTCTGAACAGTAACTCGAAGGTATATATGTGCCTGCCGCCATCAAAGGGATCAAAGGCGCATATAAAAATAATGTAGCTTTGAGGCAGCTTATTGTATTCGCTGTTTGGAGCGAAACTGGCAATGACTCGAAAGTTCGCACAATATAGGATATAACGTCCTTACTTCGTATCAACTTTACAAAAACATTACATAAAGTTACTATTATTTGCGCATAAAATATAAAAAAATTTACCAAAAGTGATGACAAAAGTGGTATGATAGTGTTATAATATAAAAAACACACAGAAAAAGGCCGGCAAAAAATCCGACGGCACAATAAAATCATTAGTGTAAAAATTTTAAATAGTATATAGTATAAGAGAGGGGTGTTACTTATTATGAGCATCAAAGTTGCAATCAATGGATTTGGAAGAATAGGAAGACTGGCATTCAGAAAGATTTTTACTGACGCGGATATAGACGTGGTAGCTATAAATGATCTTACAAAGCCTGAAATGCTGGCATATCTTCTGAAATATGACAGTGTGCAGGGACCTTACAGAGATCATACCGTTGAAAGCACAGACAAAAGCATAATCGTTGATGGAAAGGAAATTTCAGTGTATTCCTCAGCCGATCCTGAGCAGCTACCGTGGGGAGAGCTTGGAGTAGATATCGTGCTTGAGTGCACAGGCTTCTTTGCGTCGAAGCAAAAATCACAGGCGCATATCAAAGCCGGCGCAAAGAAGGTACTTATCTCAGCACCTGCAGGTGACGATCTGCCGACCATCGTATACGGAGTAAACCACAACGTGCTCACAAAGGAAGATACAGTGGTTTCCGGCGCAAGCTGCACGACAAACTGCCTTGCTCCTATGGCAAAGGCGCTGAACGAATATAGAGAGCTCAGGACAGGATTTATGACGACCATACATGCCTACACAGGAGACCAGATGATCCTGGACGGACCGCACAGAAAGGGCGATTTCAGACGTGCAAGAGCAGGCGCTGTAAATATCGTTCCAAACAGCACAGGTGCCGCAAAGGCTATAGGCCTTGTAATTCCGGAGCTGGCAGGAAAGCTGATAGGCTCTGCGCAGAGAGTGCCGGTTCCGTCAGGTTCTATTACTATCCTGGACGCTACACTGAAGGATATGACAGATAGCGTATCGGTCGAGGGCCTCAATGCGGCGATGAAGGCCGCCGCAAACGATTCGTTCGGATATTCTGAAGAACAGCTCGTGTCCAGCGACATCATCGGAATGTCATACGGCTCACTCTTCGACGCGACTCAGACTCTGGCAGAAAAATGCGGAACACACATCTACGAAGTAAGACTTGTAGCTTGGTATGACAATGAAATGAGCTACACTTCACAGCTTGTGAAGACACTCAAGCATATGGGCACTCTTCTGTAAAGCAGACACACCAAAGATAGTACTTCCAGGCAAAATATTAAAACCAATACGCCAAAGCAATGCCGGCCGCGGGATATTTTACTCCCGCAGGTCGGCATTTTGTTTTGAACTATCAATCGGGCAAGATTGAATATCAAGTGAGCCGGTTGAGCAGTAAGCTGCTAGTTTTTCTCTGAGTATGTCGTGTTTTTACTCTTTTTTTTCTGTCTGATACCTGATATAATTTTAGTGTATGCGTGGCGCGCCTGCTACCGAATATAGTGCCGCTGCGCAGAAAGGGAAAAAATGCAATTCCAAATAGTAGACGTTTTTACAGATAGAATTTTTGGCGGAAACCCCGCGGGTGTCGTGATTTTGCCGGAGTGTGCGGATTTCCCGGAGGATGAGCTTATGCGAAAAACGGCTGCGGAGCTCAGATACTCGGAAACTGCCTTTGTCAGGCGGCTTGGTGATACCCGCTTTCAATGCCGTTACTTTACGCCGGCGGCTGAAGTCGAGCTCTGCGGGCATGCGACTATCGGCGCGTTTTACACGCTTTTGCAGCGCGGCATCATAAAGGCCGGCAGGACATACACAAACGAGACACTTGCGGGTAGCCTTGAGATAGTCGTGAATAAAGATTCAATCCTTATGGACATGGCACAGCCGCGCTTTTTTGAATTTATCGCGGAAACGGCGGAGCTCGCCGGGCTATACCGTGTCATGGGCCTTGACCCCGAGCGCCAAGGAGAAACAACGCAGTTTCCGCAAAAATACCTTCTCCCAAGGAAGGTCTCCACAGGCCTTGCGGACATAATGCTGCCGGTGAGAGACGAGGCAGAGCTTGAAAAAATCGCGCCGGATTTTGCAGCGCTTACAGAACTTTCCAGACGTTATGAGGTCACGGGCGTGCATGCGTTTACGTGCAACGCAAAGGACGGGCTTATACATGCGAGAAATTTTGCGCCGCTCTACGAAATTGACGAGGAGGCTGCGACCGGAACGTCAAACGGCGCACTGACATATTATCTCTACGACTACGGCCTGATTAAGGAAAATGTCGTGAATACAGTGATTCAGGGTGAAAAAATGGGAAGGCATTCCAAAATATCCACGCTGCTCCTGACGGACGGCGAAGAATTAGCATCAAGCGATGACGAATTACATTTGGGCGAGGGCAGAGAAGCAGCTTCAAGTGATACCAGCGGATCACCGTTATGCGGCCGAGAAAGTGGGGCAAGCAAGGCTGCCTTGGCTAATGAGGAAGTGCACTTACAAAGCAGCCGAGAAAGTGGGACAAGCAAGGCTGCCTTGGCTAACGAGGAAGTGCACATGTGCAAGCGCGGCGGGATAAAGATAAAGGTAGGCGGCTTCGCAGTGACGCTCGCCGCCGGAGAAATAGATATATAGAAAAGGCGAAGGAAAGCAATAAAAGATAAGAAAAGAGCCAAAAAATAAGGGAAGGCAATAAAAATAAGAGAAGAGCCAAAAAATAAAGGAAAGCAATAAAAAATAAGAGAAGAGCCAAAAAATAAAAGGAGGCAATAAGAGATAAGAGAAGTTCCGAAAGACAAGGAAAGCAATAAAAGTAAAAAGTGTAGAGAGTTTAGAAAGAAGAGGTAGAAATTTATGAAAATTAAGGATTTTTTTGGTAAAGGACGCACGGTATTTTCCTTTGAGGTATTTCCGCCAAAGGCTACAAGCCCGGTAGAGACTGTAATTTCAATGCTCGAGAGAATAAAGAACATTGAGACGCTGAAGCCTGATTACATCAGCGTGACCTACGGCGCGGGCGGAAATGCCGCAGATACGAGTACGCGCGACATCGTGTCGATGATAAAAAATGAATGCAAGCGCGAATCCATGATGCATCTGACCTGCGTAAACAGCACAAAAGACGACGTTGTCAACATCCTCGAAGACATGAAGGCGCACAATATCGAAAACATTCTCGCCTTGCGCGGTGACATCAATCCGGACGTGCCGCCAAAGACGGATTTTAAGTATGCCTGCGAGCTGATAGAATTCATACGCGCGCACGGAGACTTCGGAATTTCCGCGGCCTGCTATCCTGAAGCACATTGCGAGGCGGAGAGCCCTGAGGCTGATTTGAGAAATCTCAAACACAAGGTCGACTGCGGTGTGGATACACTCGTAACTCAGCTCTTCTTTGACAATAGCTTTTTCTACGACTTCATGGACAAGGCGCGCGGCCTGGGCATAAATGCGCCTGTGTCAGCCGGAATAATGCCTGTGACAAGCAAAAAGCAGGTAGAGCGCATGGTGGCTACCTGCGGCGCGTCTATCCCGCAAAAGCTCGCAAAGATCATAAATAAATATGGAGATACTGATGCGATGATGGACGCCGGCATTGCCTATGCGGTGGATCAGATTGTGGATCTCATCGCAAATGACGTGGAGGGTATACATCTCTATACAATGAATAATCCGTATGTGGCAAAGAAGATCTATGAGAGCGTAATAAACCTGCTATGATGGAATTTGACGAAATTACGCGTCGTGATGCCCTGCGATATTTGGGTATTTTTGAAAGTCCTGTCAAACCTGAAAATGGCGGAGAGGGTGCTTTTGAAGAGAGCAAAAGGAAAATTTTGGAAATAGCAGCCGAGTGTGAAAAAGAGATCGCGGCTATGGCAAGGCCTGGCTATGTATATAAGAAATTTAGAATAGAAGACTGTCCTCTGCCATTTTTGAATGGAGAGCTGGGACAGGATATAAGGGCGCATCTTGCGGGATGTGAATTTGTGGTTTTGCAGGCTACTACGCTTGGACTTGAGGTGGACCGGCTTATAAGAAAAGCCGAAATTACAGATATGACAAAAGCCGTTGTAATGGATGCACTGGCAAGCGCGGCGTCCGAGCAGGTCTGCCGGGAGGCAGACCTGCTCCTGCACCGAAAGAGCCCGGGGCTCTGGCAAACCTTCCGATTCAGCCCCGGGTACGGGGATTTCCCTCTTTCGGTGCAGGCGAGGCTGCTGTCGCTTCTGGATGCCGGAAAGCGCATAGGCCTGGCCTCAAGCGACAGCAGCCTCCTGACGCCGCGCAAGTCCGTCACGGGGGTCATCGGACTGTCTGCCCAAAAGCCTGACGCTGACAGACTTAGCGACATATATCTCTTGATTGCAGACTATCAGCCCGCAGACTATCAGGCAGCAGCCAGCCAGCCAGCAGACTATCAGGCAGCAGCCTGCCAATCCGAAGAGACCGGCCTGGCAAGCGAAGATGGAGTCCCGGCCACCCGTACATCCGGACACGCGGCCGGCCACAAATGCAGCCGCTGCAGCATGGCAGCCACCTGCAAATACAGACGATAACTTGACAGTTTAAAGGGGCAAAACGGCGATGCGCAAAAAAATCTCTTGTCATTCCTTGCCTTCTGGACAAGAGAGCTTTACACAACTATTTGTGCCGATGCAAGGCGGCGGAATGGAGATTTTTTACCTATGAACCTAAAAACTTTGTTGAAAAGAGACTTTGTGGTATTTGATGGCGCTATGGGCACCATGCTGCAAGGCTATGGTATGAAGCCGGGCACAGTACCCGAAACCCTAAACTTCGAAAAGCCCGAATGGGTAAAGGCCGTCCTGCGCGCATATGCAGAGGCCGGCTCTGATATTGTGAATCTAAATACCTTTGGCGCAAACCGTTACAAATTGGCAAATACGCCATACAGCGTAGAGGAGATAGTCTGTCAGGCCGTAAAGGTGGGCAGGGAAGCCGTAGAAGGCACAGATACCCTGATTTCACTCGATGTGGCACCTGTCGGAAAGCTTATGGAGCCTGCGGGCACCATGAGCTTTGAAGAGGCCTACGACATTTTCAAGGAGATCGCGCTGGCGGGCGCAAAGACTGATGTAGACTGTGTCACGCTTGAAACGATGACAGATCTCCTTGAACTCAAGGCGGCGGTACTTGCCTTCAAGGAAAATACAAATTTACCTATTATAGCCACTATGACATTTGAAAAGCGCGGGCGCACATTTACAGGCTGCCTGCCGTCCGCTGCCGCCCTTACACTAGAAGGTCTTGGAGTGGACGTAATCGGCGTAAATTGTTCACTCGGCCCAAATGAGCTCTATGATATAGTGGGCGAGATGCTCGAGTATTCGACAGTGCCTGTTTTGGTAAAGCCGAATGCCGGACTTCCTGACCCTGAGACAGGAGAATTTCCGCTTGGGCCTGAGGAATTTGCTGTTCAGATGCAAAGGTATAAGGAGATGGGTTGCAAGCTCTTTGGAGGCTGCTGCGGCACTACGCCGGACACCATCAGGGCGCTGCGCAAAATGCTTGACTCCGCCGTTTCCGCAAATCCGCAGGAAGGCCAGAAAACCCAGGCAGCCCGTCTATATGGAAAGGCAGCCGTTTGCTCAAGCCGCGGCGTAGTTGTAATTGACGGCCCTCGCATCATAGGCGAGCGCATCAATCCGACCGGCAAGAAGCTCTTCAAGGAAGCTCTGAAAAAAGGCGATATGGACTACATACTCACCCAGGGCATAGAGCAGGTGGAGGCCGGAGCGGAGATTCTCGATGTAAATGTCGGCCTGCCTGAAATAAATGAAAAAGAAATGCTGGTTGCGACTGTAAAAAGCCTTCAGGGCATACTGGATGCTCCTTTGCAGCTCGACACCACAGATAAAGAGGCACTTGAGGCGGCGCTTCGCGTATATGACGGAAAGCCTATCGTAAATTCCGTAAACGGCGACGAGGAGAGCCTCGCTGCGGTGCTCCCTCTTGTGAAAAAGTACGGCGCGGCGGTGGTCGGCCTTACACTCGACAAAAATGGAATTCCAAAGACGGCAGATGAGCGCGTAGCCATAGCTCGCCGCATTCTCGACAGGGCTCTTGCTCTCGGAATTCGCCGTGAGGACGTATATATAGATTGCCTCACGCTCACGGTATCCGCGGAGCCTGAGGGCGCGGCAGATACGCTCAAGGCTTTGCATATTGTAAAGGAGGAGCTTGGACTGAAAACAGTGCTCGGCGTATCAAATATTTCCTTTGGACTTCCGAGCCGCGAGCTTATAAATCATACCTTCCTTGCTATGGCGCTTGAAAGCGGGCTCGATTTGCCGATTATAAATCCAAATTCCGCGGTTATGACGGGTGTAGTGCGGGCATACAGGCTTCTTGAAAACATTGACAAAAATGCCAGTGAATTTATAGCGTCCTACGCCGGTCAAAAGACTGCCGCGGCAGGCAGTCAGGTAGCCGCAGCAGATGCGAATGGTGCGACCGGCCAAAAACAGAAGACTTCTGAAGCGGGATCCGGCGCGCAGGCTGGCGGCCAGGCTTCAAATAATTCCCAAACTGGCGGCTTACAGGGCGCGGGCTCCAAAAAAGCGATGTCCCTCGAATATGCTATACGCGGCGGACTCAAAAAGGAAGCTGCCGAGCTGACAAGGGCGCTTCTCGCAAGCACAAGCCCTATGGACATAATAAACGGCCAGCTCATTCCGGTGCTCGACAAAATCGGCGTCGAATTCGAAGAGGGCAGACTCTTCCTTCCGCAGCTCATACTTTCAGCTGATACCGCGGGCGTAAGCTTTGACGTTCTAAAAGAGGAGCTTCGCGGAAACGGCGAGGGTCAGCAAAAGAAGGGTACTATTGTCCTCGCCACGGTGAGGGGCGATATACACGACATCGGCAAAAACATCGTAAAGGTGCTTTTGGAAAATTATGGCTATGACATAATCGATCTCGGCAAGGACGTGCCTGAGGAGGCCGTTCTCAAGGCAGTGCAGGAAAATGATATAAAGCTTGTAGGCTTGAGCGCGCTCATGACGACAACTATAGGCGCGATGGCGTCTACAATCGCGCTGCTTCGCGAGCAAGGAGCGGATTGCAAGGTTATGGTGGGCGGCGCTGTGGTAACGGCGGAGTATGCCGAAAGAATCGGCGCGGACTATTATTCCCGCGACGCCAAAAATGGAGTAGATATTGCGAAGGAAGTATTTGTATAAATGCTCGGCTACAGCTCTCCACGGGACCGAATCGACTTACACATGGTCCCGCAGAGAGCATACGCCTCGCTACATATGGAAAACTTAGAGATTATCCCGCAGGCAGCATACGCCTCGCTACATATGGAAAACTTAGAGATTATCCCGCAGGCAGCTTGAGCCTCATTTAATGATGAAGATATGGAAAATATTGCGATAAGGGTCTATGGACCGGAAAATTATAAAACAAATGATTGGTCGGGAGGGCGTACTACACAGACGGCTATTTACCCGGAGACGGCAAGCTATGTGGAACGCGATTTCCTCTGGCGGCTTTCCTCAGCAACTGTTGAGGTGGAGGAGTCTGACTTTACAAGACTTCCAGATTATGACAGGATAATAATGGTTCTGTCGGGCGAGGTGGTGCTCTTTTACGAGGGCGAGCGTGTAGCAAGGCTTGCGGAGCTTGAACAGGATCGCTTCGACGGCGCCTTGAAGACAAAGAGCTTCGGAAAGATTACGGATTACAACCTGATGTACCGCAAGGGCACTATGGGATATATGGAGACTGTGCGCGCGACACGCGAAAAGCAAATTATGCGGCCGGAGCTGTCAAAAACCACCCAAACAGCAGAATCAGCCCAACACGACTGTATGAGCGAGGGCTACTATTGCAAGGAAGGCTATGCGGTGATAAGCTGCGGAGCCGAGAGCCGCATGATAAAGGCAGGAGAGCAGCTTGTGATAGATTCTGCCCTTGAAGGCCGGCCGGAAGTCAGCGTCGCGGGCGAGGGCGTGCTTGTACGCACGCAGGTATTTTTTACCAAAAGCGAATTTCTCGCGGAGGAGATTCCGGCGGAAACGGCGTCGTTTGCGGATTTTGTCTCGGCGATGAAGATTCATCTCACGGGCTTTCGCGGCAGCAAGTACATATTTAAGAGCTTGCAAAGGGTCTGGTATGACAGGGAATTGCAAGCCGGCATAAGAAAAATCGAAGGCTTCTACCTTCCGCCGGCAGTGACGCTGCTTGGGATACTGGCTATATCCTTTGCCTGCGCCCCGCAGTTTCCGCAACACCAAGGCGCGATACTTCTTGGGATGCTTGGCTGGATATTGCTGAATATGCTTGTGATTTGGCCATTTGTGTATATGCTGGTGCTGCCGAAGCCGATAGCAAAGCACATAAAGCGGATAGATGGTCTCACGCCGTATGAGCGCAGGCTCTATGAGGAGGACTGCGGCAGGAATGAGCGGCTCGAGAGCATTATGGATAAATATAAGACGCAGGATGAATTTGCGGCGGGCATGCGCAAAAAAAAGCGCTAGAAAGCTATACTTTTACAAACTCACATGACCTTGAAGCTTTGGGGCTAAGGCTTCGCTACGTTTGACAGCTACCGCCCCAAATCTTCCTTGCAACAAATAATTTGAAAATAAAAATATACAACGGGGGAAAGCGAAATGATTTTTTTGAAATGCGATTATGGTGAGGGTGCGCATCCGAGAATTTGGGAGGCGCTCATGAAGACTAATATGGAGCAGTGCGTGGGTTATAGCCAGGATCCGCATTCCAGGCATGCGGCAGAGCTTATAAAGGCGAGGATAGGAAGGCCGGATGCGGACATCCATTTTTTGGTAGGCGGTACGCAGACGAATTTTACTACAATTTGCTCGGTGCTGCGGCCTCATGAGGCGGTTATTTCACCCGGAAGGGGACATATTTGCATGCATGAGACCGGCTCTGTGGAATCGAGGGGGCACAAGGTAATTCATTTGCCAAGCGTTGATTCGAAGATTCGGGCGGAGCAGATAGATGAGTGCGTAGAATTCCATGCCGATGAGCATTTTGTAAAGCCAAAGCTTGTATATATCAGCCAGCCGACGGAGCTTGGCGCGATGTATACCAAGGCAGAGCTTTTGGCTATAAGGGAGAAGTGCGACAAGCACGGGCTTTACCTTTATATAGACGGTGCGCGTCTTGCTGTGGGATTGACCTGCGAGGCTTGTGATACTTCACTTGAGGATATCGCAAATATCGCGGATGCCTTTTATATCGGCGGGACAAAAATAGGAATGCTTTTCGGCGAGGCTGTTGTGCTTTTGAACGATGATTTCAAGAAGGATTTTCGCTTTATCATAAAGCAAAATGGCGGTATGCTGGCAAAGGGCTGGCTGCTCGGGGCGCAATTTGAGGAAATGTTTAAGGACGACCTTTATTTTGAGCTCGGAAAGCACGCAAATGAGGTGGCAAAGGTGCTGCGTGACGGCCTTACGGAGCTTGGCGTGAGATTCAGTTCAAATTCGCCGACAAATCAGCTCTTCATGATTATTCCGAATGAAAAGATTCCGGAGATGGATAAGTATTTTATCTATGAGGATGAGGGTAAGTATGACGAAGGTCACAGAAATGTGAGATTTTGCACGTCCTGGGCGACTCCTATGGAGGATGCGTACAAGGCAATAGAAATCATGAAGGAGATTTTTTAAATTTCATTGGCCGTGTCCGGGAACGACCGGAAAAAAATGCCAAAAAATTCACAAAATCTCTATTGATTTTGCAAAACATACATGATATACTTTCCAATGTGTGCCGACCACATGAATTTGAGGTCGGCTCTATTTGGTAAGTCTTATGTAATCGTGCATGCGCGCAAATTGCAATAGCTCCTTACCGGATGTTCTGTTTAGAAAAATATAGTTTTTGTTTTTTCACGAGGCGGTGCTTATTTCTATGAAAAAGGTTTATTACGGTTGGTATGTGTGTGCAGCAGGAATGCTGCTTCTTTTTATGACTATGGGTGTGACCCAAAACGGTTTTTCGGTCTTTCTGCCCTACATCAGAGAGTCCTACGGCTTTACAAATACCCAAACCTCGACCATTGTAACCGCGCGCTGTCTGGTGGCCTTCGCCTCCATGACTACAGTCGGCATATATTATAAGAAGCTTTCCCTCAGATTTGGCACCTTCATAGCGGCTCTTCTGGCTGCGCTCGCCTTCTTTGTATATTCGATAGCAGAGACCTATCCAATGTTTTTGCTGGGCGCGGCACTCACCGGACTCAGCTACGGGCTCGGCACTATGATTCCGCTGTCCATACTCATGGACCACTGGTTTATCCGCCACAGAGCGCTCGCTCTTTCGATATGTGCCTGCGGAAGCGGAATCGCGACGATATTTCTGCCGTCCCTCGTGACCGTCTTGATAGAAAAATTTTCCATTAAGACTGCCTTTACTGTTGAATGCATCGGCGTACTTGTAATCTCAATCATAGTTGTGCTCATCATGCGCGATGATCCTAGTGACAAGGGGCTCAAACCTTACGGAAGCGAGGACGCAAAGGCCTCAAAGAAGGACTCGGCAGTTTCCGCGGCTTCAGAAAATGCGGAAATATCGCAGGCTCAGGGAGAGACTCTTGCGGAAACATCGCAGGCCGGCGAGGCTCCGAGGATGACAACTACACTTTGGCTTCTTTTGGGAGCGACAAGCCTATTTATGGGAGCTATGGCAAATTCAGGATTTTCACACATTCCTATTCTCTATACATCGTCCGGATTTTCGGCTGAGGCGGTGGCGCTCATGTACAGCAGTATAGGCGTGGTACTCACGCTTTCCAAGGTCGTATACGGTGAAGTCACGGATAGAATAGGCGGCTTCAAATCGAGCCTCCTCTTTTCGACGATACTCTTTGCGGGAAATGCGCTGTGCTGCCTGGCATTTTTGGGAAGTACTGCTATATGCGTCTTGAATGTATTGCTGCTTGGTATAGGATATCCGATAGCCACTATCGGTCAGGCTATCTGGGCGGGAGATTTGGCTTCAAGGGCAGAATTCTCAAAGGTTGTCAGAAGACTTCAGGTGATATATTCGGCGGGCAGCCTGATATTCTCAAGCGTACCGGGAATCCTGGCGGACAGGTTCGGCAGCTACACACCTGCGTTTATAGTGTTTGCGACCTGCGGCGCTTTGTCGGTACTCTTCCTGTCGATATCATATAAGCTGGGAAGGAAATAGCAAAGGCTATATTTCATCCACAAGATATACCCCATCAATATTGGAAACAGCGTCGATGAATGTTCGGCGCTCTTTTTGTTTTGACAGGCGCACCGAGATGTAGAAGGCTACGCCGCCGGGCACGAGAGCGTCGGATTTCGCCGGATGAGTTTCGAGGGACTCGATATCGAGCTTCTTTATAGCATCACAAAAATCCTTGAACTTGTCAAAGCTTTCCAATTCTACATATATATCTATTACGCGTGAATGCGCGTAGAGACGCTGCTCAAAGCGTGGAAGCAGCGCGAGACTGATAAAAATGAGAGCCGCTGCTATGATGGCGCCGCTGTAAAAGCCTATGCCGAGAGCAAGACCGAGGCAGGCCGAGGCCCACAGGCCCGCCGCGGTTGTGAGACCTTTGATTCTCTTGCGCCCTGTCACAAGAATGGTGCCCGCGCCCAGAAAGCCCACGCCGGTGATTACCTGCGCGCCGAGTCTTGCAATGTCTGTGGAGGAGGATATCTCCTGATACATGTATTGATTTGTCATCATGGCAAGACAGGCGCCTACGCATACCAGAATGTGAGTACGGAAGCCCGCCGGATGCTTATTTGTACCTCTGTCGAGGCCTATGATTCCTCCGAAAAAGAGCGCCAGAATAAGTCTGAAAGCAGCCGAGACCGCATTTACATCATAAAGACAGTCCGGAAAAGTGTATGTAAAAATTGTAAACATTGCAATCAACCTCCATATAAAATTTTAAAGTCAAAATATATCTGCACAGCGGCCGCCGGAAAGTATCCATGCAGGCGGCTTTTTTGTATGCGGGTATTATACAGCAGCGGTTTGTGAAAAGTCAATATGCATGCGCGCTATCTCTTCGCTTTTTGTAGTACAAAAATACAAAGTTTTTCTCCCTCTAAAATTTTTCAACATTTTTAAGGTCATAAAAATGTAGGCGCAGCGCGTTTTTAAGGCATAAGTTGCAAGCTTGCTTTTTCTCAATGATAGGCCACTCTTGTGACGACAGACAAAAAAATATTTTAAATTTGTGTTTCCGGACAAGAGGCTTGTTGACATCCATCGCAAAAATGTTATACTGTTTACGGCAGAAAAATACGATGCGAAACAGAAATCAGAGGTAATATATGGAAGAACATACAAAACGGAGCCTGCCGGAAATCAGGAAGGACATTACAGCGATAGACGATCAGATGGCGGCGCTCTTTGAAGATAGAATGAGGCTTGCGGGCGAAGTGGCCGATTACAAAATGGACAAGGGCCTTGAGATTTACGACGCGGCGCGTGAGGCTCAGGTGCTGCAAAACGGCGGCGCGAGGATTCAAGAAGAAGAATTTAAGTCATATTATTATAGCTTCCAGAAAAATCTTATGGAGATATCGAGAAGGTATCAGAGTAAAATAATGGAAGGTATGAAGGTCGCGTATTGCGGGACGGAAGGAGCCTTTGCGCATATCGCGGCTTCGAGGATTTTCCCGACCGCGGAAAAGGTGGCCTTTGGCAGTTTCAAACGCGCATACGATGCGGTGGAGAGCGGGGCTTGCGACTGCGCCGTGCTTCCCGTAGAAAACAGCTTTGCGGGCGATGTTGGCCAGGTAAACGACCTGATGTTTGTGGGCTCGCTTCATGTAAACGGCATGTACGACCTTCCGGTTACCCACGATTTGCTCGGTGTGGCGGGCGCGACGCTTGCCGATGTCAAGACGGTTGTGACGCATCCTCAGGCACTTTCGCAATGCACGAGCTTTATTCGTGAAAACGGCTGGGCCGAAAAGGAATATTCAAATACGGCACTCGCGGCGGAATATGTCAAGAAGCAGAATGATAAAAGTATCGCGGCCATTGCGAGTGAGGAAACTGCGCGGCTTATGGGGCTTTGCGTCCTTGCGCGCAGCATAAATGACGATAGGAGCAATACGACGCGCTTTGCGGTATTTTCAAGGCGCGAGTCGAGGGCCGCGGAGAATGTGGAAAAGCCATATTTTTCGCTGGTATTTACCGCGCGAAACGAAGCCGGCTCTTTGGCCGAGGCCTTGAATATCATAGGAAAGCACGGCTTCAATATGAGGACGCTGCGCTCAAGGCCTATGAAGGAGCTTTTGTGGAGCTATTATTTTTACGTAGAAGCCGAGGGCGATATATACAGCGGAAACGGCGTAGAGTGCCTCGAGGAGATGAAGTCCTGCTGCGACAAGATCAAGGTTGTGGGCGAGTACGGGAGCGAAAGACTGTAGGGGCTCGGCCTACACCTGCTTGCGGAACCAAATGACTTACACATGGGGGCTCGGCTACAGCTCTCTGCGGGACCGAATCGACTTACACATGGGGGCTCGGCCTACACCTGCTTGCGGAACCAAATGACTTACACATGGTTCCGCAAGCAGCTTAGGCCTCGCTGCATATGGGAAACTTGGAGATTATCCTGCAGAGGGCTTAGGCTTCGCTGGGTAGGAATAGCAGTAAATATAGGATGAAAAGGAAGAAAATGAAATTATCTGTGGATTTGGGAAAAGATAGTTACGATATTACACTTGAGAGGGGTGCGCTTACGAGGGCCTGGGAGGTTTTTGATCTGAATCGCAAGGTCCTCATAGTCACTGACAGCGGAGTGCCTTGCGAATACAGCGAGGCGGTTGCAAAAAAATGTAAGGAAGCACATATATTTACAATCCCTCGGGGCGAGGAATCCAAAAATCTCGAAACTTTTGCAAGTCTTTGCAAGGCCCTGCTTGAGCACGGCTTTGCCAGAAAGGACTGCGTGGTCGCGGTAGGCGGCGGCGTAGTGGGAGATCTGGCAGGCTTTGCCGCCGCCTGCTACATGCGCGGAATTGATTTTTACAACATTCCGACTACGCTACTCTCACAGGTGGATTCCTCGGTCGGCGGCAAGACAGCCGTGGACTTTTGCGGTGTAAAAAACATAATAGGCGCTTTTTACCAGCCAAAGGGCGTACTCATCGATCCGGACGTTCTCAAAACGCTTGATAATAGGCAAATCGCTTGCGGCGCCGCCGAAATGATAAAGATGGCGCTTTGCTTTGATAAGGAATTTTTCGAAAGACTCGAATCAGAGGGCACGCAGAAAAATCTCACGGAAAACATCGCAGAAGCGCTTAAAATAAAGATTGATGTAGTACAGAAGGACGAAAAGGAAAAGGGACTTCGCAGGGCGCTCAACTTCGGGCATACGCTCGGTCACGGCATAGAAAGCTGTACGGATTTTCTGCACGGCGAGTGCGTGGCGCTTGGAATGCTCACGATGTGCAGCCCGGAGATCAGAGAAAGACTGCTTCCACTACTTGAAAGGGAAAATCTTCCGGTAAAATGTCCGGCAGACGCCTCGGATGAGGATATCCTTGCGGCCGCAATGCACGACAAGAAGGCAGAAGGCAGTGAAATAGCCACTATTTTTGTGGAAACTGCGGGGGTCTTCGAGGAGAGGAAGGCAGGCAAGGAGGAGCTTAGAAGGGCGCTTTTGGGAGCTAAGAGCTGCCTCTAGCTGCTCGTCGCAATGGTCTGCAGCCAGCTACCACCCCAAATCTTCCTTGTAACAAATAATTTGATAAAGTATAGTTTTGCATATATTTGCGCCGATGCATGCTGGCAGAATGGAGGTTTTTAAAAGGAAATGAAGAATACATTTGGGACGGTGCTCACAATCACACTTTTTGGTGAGAGTCACGGGCCGGCGATAGGCGCGGTGCTTGACGGGCTATCGCCGGGCATTGAAATAGATATGGATTATATAAATGCAAAGCTGTCACAGAGGAAGGCTGTAGGCAAAATCTCCACCGGAAGGCAGGAGGCCGATGAGGTGGAGATTTTGAGCGGCGTCTTTGAAGGTCGGACGAGCGGGACGCCGCTGGCCTTGCTCATAAGGAATGCTGATACCAGGAGCAAGGACTACAGCAGGATGCGATATATAGCAAGGCCTTCTCACGCTGATTATACGGCTGAGATAAAGTACGGCGGTTTTCAGGATTACCGGGGCGGCGGCCATTTTTCGGGCAGGATTACGGCTCCGATAGTCGCGGCCGGCGCCATTGTGATGCGCGCGCTTGAGGAAAAGGGTATATACATCGGCACGCACATAAAGAGCTGCCACGGCATCTGCGACCGCGAATTCGGAAAAATCACACCGACTTCTGACGGTAATAAAACCATTGTAAAATGTGCAAGCAGTCTGGAAAATGAAGAGTCAGCTGCCGGATGTACAAACGAACTGAAAGCTGATCTGAAATATCTTGGAAAAGCTGCGTTTCCGGTGCTCGATGAAGCCGCGGCGCAGTCTATGCGAGCGGAGATTGAAAAAGCCGCGGCGGATGGCGACAGCGTGGGCGGAGTCCTTGAAACTGCGGTATGCGGTATACCGGCAGGCGTTGGTGAGCCTTGGTTTGACACGGTGGAGAGCGTACTTTCGCACGGCATATTTGCGATTCCGGCCGTAAAGGGCATAGAATTCGGCGCGGGCTTTGCGCTGGCCGGCATGCTGGGCTCGGAGGCAAACGACCCCTTCCGCTGGGCGGGAGACAGGGCAGTTACCGCCACAAACAACAACGGCGGCATAAACGGCGGCATCACAAACGGCATGCCCATCGTCTTCCGCACGGTGATAAAGCCGACGCCGTCGATTTACAAGCAGCAGGACACGGTGGATTTTCATGCGGGCGAAAATTGCGAGCTTGCTATCGAGGGACGGCATGACCCGGCCATTATTCATCGCGCGAGGGTTGTGGTGGATGCGGTAACGGCGCTTGTTCTCGGCGACCTGCTCACGCTCCGCTACGGAACGGATTTCCTCGCAAATACTTTTTCAAACTACCTTTGAAGATTTGGGGGTTAAAGCTGTCTTTGGCCTGGTGTTCCTCGCAGGAGACAGCTAAGCTCATCTCGCCGGTTTTGGGCTGCGACTTTGTCCACACGGATTTTGCGGAGCAAAATCCGTGCCAAAGGCTCGCAGCAGCCAAAACCCTGGCTCGAATCGCTTGCTGTCCCTAGCTGCTCGTCACAATGGCCTGCAGCCAGCTACCACCCCCAAATCTTCCTTGCAATAAATAATTTGTAAAAGTATATAATTACAAAAAGAGCATTATGTTTAAATACAGATTGGAATAGAAATGGAATACGGACTTATTGGGGAGAAGCTGGGGCACAGCTTTTCAAAAGAAATACACGCGCTCATCGCGGACTACGATTATGAGCTAAAGGAGCTTAAAAAGGAGGAGCTGGGCAGTTTCCTCGAGAAGAAGGAATTTAAAGGCATAAATGTCACGATTCCCTATAAAAAGGATGTGATTCCATATTTGGATGAAATTTCACCGGAGGCTGAGGCGATAGGCGCGGTGAATTGCATTGTAAACAGCGGCGGTCGGCTCTTTGGATATAATACGGATTTCTACGGTTTGCGGGCGCTCATTTTGCATACCGGCATTGATATGAGCGGCAAGACGGTGCTGATAGGCGGTACGGGCGGCACTTCGGATACGGCAAAGGCTGTGTGCGAAAGTCTGGGCGCGGCGCGGATTTTCAAGGCGAGCAGGAGCGGGAGAGTCGGCGCGTATACATATGAAGAGGCGGAGGCAAAGTGCGCTGATGCGGCTGTCTTTATAAATGCCACTCCGTGCGGGATGTATCCGAATATTTATGATTGCCCGATTGAGCTTGAGAAGTATCCGAAGCTTGAGGGCGTTATAGATGTGATATACAATCCGCTCCGAAGTGAGCTCGTGTCTGCGGCGCTCAAACGCGGACTTGCGGCTGCGGGCGGTCTGTACATGCTTGTAGGCCAAGCGGTCAAGGCGGCGGAGCTTTTTATTGCAGATGCGAGAGGAAATGCTGGCTGGAGAGCGTCTGCTTTGTCTTTGGGAAGTGAAGCCCTTTGCGAAGGAGAGACAGGTGATCGGAGCAGGAAGCAGAAAGGCCAGCGAGAGAATCATAGTAGAGATCAGGAAGAGAAGCGGACTGTAGCTCGGGAAGAATTTGGCAAAAATTGGGAAACGATTAGCAGTGAAGGTTTGCATGAAAATGCTACAGATATAAGTGAAAAACAGTCCGATGTAGGGGACATTTTGCTTGATAGGGTATTTGGGAAAATATATAGCGACAAGGAAAACATAGTCCTGACCGGGATGCCGGGAAGCGGGAAAAGCACGATAGGCGCGGCAATTTCCGCAAAGACCGGAAGGGAGCTTATAGATACGGACGAGCTTATCGTTGAAATGGCCGGAATGCCGATAACTGAAATTTTCAGCCGTTTCGGCGAGGCGCATTTCAGGGATCTTGAGACCGAGGCAGTGAAGCAAGCTGCTGCGCGCTCAGGTGTCATAATAGCGACTGGCGGCGGCGCGGTGCTTCGTAGTGAAAATGTAGCTGCACTCAAGATGAACGGCAGGATTTTTTATATAGACAGGCCGCTTTCCATGCTGCTTCCTACGGATGACAGGCCGCTTGCGGGCACGCGCGAGGCTATTATAAAGCGCTTTGAGGAAAGGCATGAGATATATGAGGCTACTGCGGATGCGATTGTTGAAAACAGCGGCACTGTGGAAGGGGCAATGTGGAAGATATTGAGGATTAGCGCTTAGCAGGTAGCAGTTAGCTCACAACGGATTTTAAAAAGTATAGTTTTTGAAACTACCTTTGAAGCTTTGGGGCTAAAGCTGTCTTTGGAGGCTCGGCTACAGCTCTCCACGGGACCGAATCGACTTGCACATGGTCCCGCAGGCAGCTTAGGGCTCACTGCATATTGGAAGATTTTCATGTGCCTCGCCGGTTTTGGGCTGCGACTTTGTCCACACGGATTTTGCGGAGCAAAATCCGTGCCAAAGGCTCGCAGCAGCCAAAACCCTGGCTCGAATCGCTTGCTGTCTCTAGCTGCTCGTCACAAGGGCCTGCAGACAGCTACCGCCCCCAAATCTTCCTTGTAACAAATAATTTGATAAAGTATATATAATAGAAGGCGGCGGATTAGAAAAGAGGAAAAGGAAGGATAAATGAAATTTTTAGTTATAAACGGACCAAATTTGAATATGCTTGGAATCAGGGAGCCGGACAAGTATGGCACAGAGACATATGATGATTTGCTTGAGAAGATAGAAAAGCACTGCGAAAAGCGCGGGGTGGGGTGCGAGTTTTACCAGTCAAATCACGAGGGCGCGCTTGTGGACAGGATACAGCAGGCTTATTTTGATAAGACTGATGCGATAGTCATAAATCCGGCAGCGTATACGCACACGAGCGTGGCGCTTTTAGACGCGGTAAAGGCCGTGCAGATACCTACGGCGGAGGTGCACATATCCGATGTGACAAAGCGTGAGGATTTCCGCCAGGTGAGCTATATAAGACAGGCGGTCTGCTTTACAGTCATGGGACATGGCACGGACGGCTATCTGGAAGCTATCGACTTTCTTATGGAAAAATTTGAAAAAAATTTCATGGAGAGAAAAGCCGT
>CAVHIG010000040.1:0-19299 GCA_963636105.1 Anaerovoracaceae bacterium | reverse complement strand
CTTGCTGTCATTCAATGTTCTCTCGTGACAGCTTCATTATCTTATCAAACTTTCAAGCAGTTGTCAACAACTTTTTTAAGTTTTTCAAAGATTTTTTATCGCCGGTAATTTAGAATCGCCGTACGCCACCGCTGTCTCGCGACAGCCTGTCTATAATATCAAACTTTTCACCACAAGTCAAGAGGTATTTTCTCATTTTTTCAAAAAGTTAAATTGGATTTTAAGATATTTTTAATTTGCCTATTTCCCTCTTTGGGTATACAATAAGCGTTAGAGACGGGCAGGCTCTATATTTTTCGCGGAAACTGCCCGGGCATTCTAAAAAGCTTAGACCAGAAAGGCCGCTAGGCTTCCTATTCTAAGCAAGAGCCTTCTGCGGGCAAAATACGAGAGGATAAGATCAGGGATGAAAAAAATAAAAGAAGTTCTGAGCGACAACAATTATATGAAGCACAGCATTTTTATCGCGTTTACGGCGGCGCTGCTTTATATTCTCTACTTTATAATAAGCAATTTTGACAATGTATTCTTGGTGGCTGTGCAGGTGCTGGGAAGCCTGGGCTCCGCATTTGCGCCACTCTTTATCGGGCTTTTGCTCGCTTATCTTCTGAATCCGCTTGCGGACTTCCTCCGCAGAAACCTCGTCGCTCGCCTCTTGAGGATAGACCACGCCGTTTCCGCGAATGACACAGCGTCAGAAGTCGACGGCGCAGTTTCCAAAAGCCAAGAAAGAGATGCTGCGCAAAGGGCAAAAAAACAGAAACGCGCGCGGCTCATCTCCGTGCTTCTGACATATCTGCTAATAATTGTAATTATTTGCCTCATAGTCTACGCCTTCGCGGTACTTATCGTCGGCAGCTTCTCGTTCGACGGCATAGAATCCGCGGCAAACAGCATCATCGCCTACTTCCAGAGCAACGAAGACGTAATCCGCGGCTGGGTCGGCTCCCTTCCTGAGGGCGTCTTCAGCGACAAGATAAACGAGCTTGTAAACTCCATAGTTTCATGGTTCAGCAACAACTTCAGCACGAGCGGCATCATAAACTTTGTCAGCGGCATCGTGGGCAGCATCGCAAACGTATTTATCGGCATCATGATCAGTATATATCTGCTCTACGACAAGGACTTCTTCCTCGGACTCTGGCGCAGCTTTCTGAGACTTGCGCTGCCGGAAAAGGCAAGCCTCGCCATAAACGGCACCTTGACCGAAATCAACGGCGTCGTTTCGAAATTTGTCCGCGGCGCGCTGCTCGATGCCCTCATCGTGGCCATTTTGTCCTCGATAGGCCTTTCGATTATGAAGCTTGACTTTGCGGTTTTCATAGGCTGCTTCGCTGGCCTCACAAACGTGATTCCGTACTTTGGGCCTTTCATCGGCATGATTCCGGCCTTCCTTGTGGGCACCATCACCGGCGGCCTCTCGCAGGGCATCATAGCCGTGCTGGTTCTCTTCGCGGTGCAGCAAATCGACAGCAATCTCATATATCCGAGAGTTGTAGGCTCATCTACCGGCTTGCACCCGCTCTTTGTGCTCCTTGCCGTGACGATTGGCGGACACTACGGCGGCATAGTTGCGATGATCATAGCAGTACCAATCGCCGGAATACTCAAAGTATTTATCCAAAAGTGGGCAAGCTGGGCAGAGCAGCGGCGGGCGGCTTCGTAATTTCACCGCCTTTCCTGCGGAAACAGCGAAGGCTCTCCAAAAGCCGCAAGTTCCTGCAAAAGCAAAGGACTCGCGATTTGCGGCCTTGAGTTCGCAGACGGCTCAAGGCCCTGCGCAGACAAAAAATGAATTTTTTAAAAAAAGTACTGGACAAACGTCTTGTAATGTCGTATAATTGTTTTTGTTCGAACCGCTCAAAACGATTCGAACAGTGATTCAAGCTTAATATGTCACCTTGGTCAAGTGGTCAAGACGCTAGCCTCTCACGCTGGAATCAGGGGTTCGACTCCCCTAGGTGATACCAACAAAACTCCGTCGAGAAATCGACGGAGTTCCATTTTTTTGTAATTGCCAATCGCTATTTTCTAGCTGCCTTTTTCTCTTCCCTGCGTGCCAAGATCTCAGCCCTTATATCGCGTCTCAAAGTTTCCAGGGACTCGGCATTCCTCTTGTGCTTCATGTCAGGGAAGGCCTTCAGGATACGGCCGTAGCCAAAGTGCCGCTCAAGCTCGGATTTGCGGTATTCCTCGCGCAGCTCGTCGAGATTTTTGCGCAGCTCATTTGCAAAGGCCTCGCTGCGGCTCTCCATATCCTCTTTGAGATCATCCATATTCTCTTTGAAGTCCTCTATATTCTCCCTGAGATCGGCTTTTTTCTCCTCAAGCAGGCTCTTGGCAAGCTTTTTCCTCTCCTCTATATTTGTCACGCCCTCGTAGATATTTTCGCCCAGGCTATCAGAAATTCGGCGCATAGAAGCGGAGATTTCCTGGAGATGCGCGAGCTGCTTGTTGAGCTTTGTGAGTGTATTTACGGTTACTATAGCGTCGGCAAGCATCGTTCCGTAAAAAATCGCAAGTAAAATCTCGCCCAGTAGCAGCGGAGTGATGCCTATGAGCGTATTTATAAGTGGCTGGATGGCGTCCATTACTATGAGGCAGGCAAGACCCCAGATTATGGAAAATTCCAGGCAGATGTAGCCGTTTAGATTCAGTGGTCTGTCGGAATAATCCCACCACTTTGCGTGGAAGACCTTTTCGAGTATAAAGCCCGTAGACCATTCTATGGCGGATGTCAAAAGCACGGCACCTATAAAGAGCTCAAGCGCGTTGTCCTGTATTCTGCTCAGGCAAAAGATTACGGCTACCATGCCGAAGCCATAGACCGGGCAGACCGGGCCGTTTAGGAAGCCGCGGTTTACAAATTTTCCCCTGTGCACCGCCTGGTAAGCGACCTCCGTGCACCAGCCCAAGAACGCATATATCACAAAATAACATATATAATAATAGAAATTCAAATCTCAATCCCTCCCTTATGTCCTCTTCCCCCTATTGTACACCAAATCCCCCGCAATTTCCGCAAAAATCGCAACAAAAATCTTTTGCAATATCACCCGCACATCTTGCCACAGCCTGCGCATTTTGATAAAATAAAGCATTAAGAGCAAGCAAAGGCCGTAAGAAAAGTCGCTTGTCCGGCACTGCAAAGCGCTCAAAAGCCCCAGACAAATACGGCAGAAAATATTTACAGGTAAAAAAATACAGAATGGAGATTTTACATATGGATTACAACAAATTAGCGGAGCTTTTATTCCCGCATATCACAAAGTCGCCCGCGGACTATGAGGAGATTTTCCCGCCGAGAAAGCTTCCGGAAGGCGCAAAGGTCACAAGACTCGGCCCGAGCCCTACGGGATTTATACATCTCGGAAACCTCTATGGCGCGTTTGTAGATGAAAGGCTCGCTCACCAGTCGGGCGGCACCTTTTTCTTGCGTATAGAGGATACGGACGATAAGCGCTATGTAGAAGGCGCTGTCGAGACCATCATCACCTCTCTCAAGTTTTTTGACATAAATTTTGACGAGGGAGCCACGATCGACGGTCACATCGGTGACTACGGCCCTTACTACCAGTCTCAGCGCGGTGAAATCTACCAGTGCTTTGCAAAGGAAATGGTGAAGAAGGACCAGGCCTACCCTTGCTTCTTGACAGCCGAGGAGATCGAGGCCATCAAGGAGAAGCAGGCCGCTGCGAAGGAGAACTACGGCGTTTACGGTAAATATGCTGTAAGCCGCAATCTCACATATGAGGAGATAGAAGAGAAGATAAAGGCCGGCATCCCTTATGTAATAAGGCTCAAATCAAGCGGCGCTACCGACATTCCGGCCGATGAGATGCGCCACGTCTCAGTAGAAGACGGCATCAGAGGCACTCTTTCTATGCCGGAAAATAACCAGGACGTTGTAATCCTCAAGGCAAACGGCATACCGACCTATCACTTTGCGCACGTTATAGACGACCACTTTATGCGCACCACGCACGTTGTAAGAGGCGCGGAATGGCTGCCGTCCCTGCCTATACATATCGAGCTCTTTGAAAAGACGGGCTTTGAAATGCCGATATTCTGTCATACGGCGCAGCTCATGAAGATAGATGAGACGACCGGTCAGAAGCGCAAGCTCTCAAAACGCCACGATCCAGAGCTTTCGCTCGACTATTACAGAAATCTGGGCTACCACCCGGCAGCTGTAAGAGAGTACCTCCTCACAATTCTCAATTCGAATTATGAGGAATGGCGCATGGCAAATCCTGACGCTGACATAGATGAGTTCGCCTTCACTACTGAAAAAATGAGCAACGACGGGGCGCTCTTTGATCTTGACAAGCTCAACAACATCTGCAAGGATGTCCTCGTAAAAATCCCGGCAAAGGAGCTTGCGGAATTCATGAAAAAGTGGGCAAGAGAGTTCAAGCCTGAGCTGTCCCCGCTCTTTGAAGGCCATGAGGATTACCTCGCCGCGATTTTGGATCTCGGCCGCACGGGCGACAAGCCGCGCAAGGACCTCGTCTACGCGCAGCAGATATTCGACTTTATCAAATACTTCTTTGACGAGTACTTTGAAATCGAAGACGAAATTCCTGAAAATGTCTCCAAGGAAGACGCAAAGGAGATACTCGAAAAGTATCTTGCGACCTACGACCACGCAGACGACCAGGAAGTCTGGTTTGGCAAAATCCGTGATATTGCAAGCGAGATGGGATATGCCGCAAAGCCAAAGGATTACAAGAAGAATCCGGACATGTACAAGGGTCATGTGGGCCATGTGAGTACGGTCATCAGAATCGCTGTCTCCGGCCGCAGCCAGTCGCCTGACATCAGGGAAATTCAGCAGATACTCGGCGAGGAGCGCACAATAGGACGTGTGAAGAAGTTTATGAGTGAGCTGTAGGCATTAGGGCTGGCTGTGAGCTATCAGCTGTGAACTCTCGGAAGCCATACAAAATATTCCTTGATTGAAAACGAAATAAAACGGCGGAGAAGTCTTGTACCTCTCCGCCATTTTTGTCTTAGATATTATCCGCTCCGCGCTTTATTTCAGAGTTTCGTCGTAGTGGGCGCGCTCGCCGCCTATGAATTTCGGACGTACACGGCAGGCTACGAGATTCGCCTCGCCGATTTTTTTAATCGAAAGTCTCACGGGTACGCAAACCTTTGCCATATGCATTCCGATGAGAGTATCTCCTATATCAAGACCTGCTCTTGCTATGTGGATTTCTTCCACAGCCACAGGATCCGCAAAATTTGCGTAGGCTGCTGTAGCAAACGAACCGCCGGCCTTTTTCTGAGGTACTACGTTTACCGGTTCAAGACCGTATTTGCGTGCAGCCTCTCCCTCCATGATAATGGCTCTATTCAGATGCTCGCAGCACTGAGCTGCGAGGTAGATCTTATTTTCCTTCAGAACCTCGTAGATGCCAGAAAATACGGCTCTTGCAATGTCCTCATTTGAATCACTGCCTATTTTGCTGCCTCCGATCTCGCTGGAGGAGCAGCCTACCACGAAGACATCTCCCTCGTGCAGCTTCGCTACCGCAAGAAGCTCACGCACCGCAGTTTCCGCAGTTTTTTTAAGATCTTCATACATAAAAATCATCTTCTTTCTATTTTGTATAGTTTTGCAAACTCAAAAGCCTACACATTCCAGCTTTTCAAATATTTTTCCTGCTCTTCTGTCAGGCTGTCGATTTCGATACCCCAGGCGGCGAGCTTCCTACGCGCCACCACATCGTCTATCTCATCGGAGACATCTATGACAGTCTTTGCAAGTGACTTATAATTATTCTTCACATACAGGGCAGAGAGCGCCTGCACCGCAAAGCTCATATCCATAATCTCCGCCGGATGTCCGTCCGCCGCGGCGATATTCACAAGCCTGCCCTCCGCGATGACATTTATCCACTTGCCATTTGGCAGCTTGTATGCCATGATATTTGCGCGAGCCTCTTTCTTCTCAACAGCAGCCTTCTCAAGGCCCGCCATGTCTATCTCAACATTGAAATGTCCGGCGTTTGCAAGTATAGCGCCGTCACGCATCTTCATCATATGCTCGACCGTAATAGTATGGCAGCAGCCAGTCGCCGTGATAAACATATCCGCCCAAGGCGCCGCCTGCTCCATCGTCATCACATGATGTCCATCCATGCGTGCCTCTATAGCCTTTACAGGATCGACCTCCGTCACAATCACGCTTGCGCCGAGATTTGCCGCACGCATAGCTATGCCGCGCGAGCACCAGCCATAGCCCACGACTACGACAGTCTTTGACGCCACTATAAGATTTGTATTCCTCATTATGCTGTCCCATACCGACTGACCCGTGCCATAGCGATTGTCGAAAAGATGCTTGCACTTTGCGTCATTTACAGCCACCATCGGGAATTTCAATATGCCCTCCGCGGCCATCGCCTTGAGCCTTATGACTCCCGTAGTCGTCTCCTCGCAGCCGCCCCATACATCCTCTGCAAGATCCGGTCTCTTCGTGTGCAAAAGCCCCACAAGGTCGCCGCCGTCATCTATAATGATGTTTGGTCTATGCTCAAGCGTCATCTCTATATGTTTTTCGTATTCCTCCGCGCTGGCTCCATGAATCGCAAAGACGCTGAGGCCGTCCTCTACAAGCGCAGCCGCCACATCATCCTGCGTGGAGAGCACATTGCTGCCCGTCACGGACATGAGCGCACCGCCCGCCGCGAGCACCTTGCAAAGATAGGCTGTCTTTGCCTCAAGATGCACCGAAAGCGAAATCTTTACGCCCTCAAAGGGCTTTGTCTTTACGAATTCATCCTCAAGTCCGCGCAAAAGCGGCATGTTGTTTCTCACCCACTCTATCTTCCGATGCCCGGAAGGAGCGAGCGATATATCCTTTATCAGGTAATTTTGCATACTAATTCCATCCTTTTTTACATACATCACCTGCGGAAACTGCGTAGACCCGCAAACCCGGGCAGTTTCCGCGACAAAATCCGCATCTACTCTACCGTCACGCTCTTTGCCAGGTTCTTCGGTTTGTCTATGTCGCAGCCGCGCATCTTTGCGATGTAATATGCGAGCAATTGCAACGGTACCACGCTCAAAATCGGGCTTACCTCATCCGCGCATTGCGGTATGTAGATGACCTCATCCGCATGCTCCTCTATGGCAGTGTTGTTTTCCTTGGCCACGCCTATGATATACGCGCCTCTCGCCTTGATCTCCTGTATATTTGAAAGCATCTTTTCATAGAGGCTGTCCTGAGTAGCCAGTGCCACAACCACCGTATCAGGCTCCATCAGGGCAATTGTGCCGTGCTTGAGCTCGCCGGCCGCAATCGCAAAGGAATTTATGTAAGATATTTCCTTGAGCTTGAGTGAACCTTCATAAGATACGCTGGCATCCAAGCCTCTTCCGATATAGAATACCTGCTCCCTGCGATAGAGAGTCCTTGCCATGGCAGCTATCTTTTCTTCCTGCTTCAAAAGCTCTGTAAGCTTGTCCGGCAGAAGCCTGAGTTCCGCGATATAGGAATCGTAGACTTCCCTTGTCACCGTGCCCTTTGTGTATCCCATGTACAGACCGATGAGATACATGCATACAAGCTGCGTGGTGTAGGCCTTGGTCGAGGCTACCGCAATCTCCGGACCTGCCCAGGTATAGAATACATCGTCCGACTCACGCGCCACGGAGCTTCCTACGACGTTTACGACAGAAAGCACCCTCGCGCCCTTGCTCCTTGCCTCACGCAGAGCCGCAAGCGTATCGAGAGTCTCGCCCGACTGACTGATCGCGATAAATAGCGTCTTTTCATCTATCAAAGGATCCCTATATCTGAATTCCGAGGCGACATCCACCTCGACAGGGATTCTTGTCATCTTTTCAATAATGCCCTTGCCCACAAGACCAGCATGATATGCCGTGCCGCAGGCTACTATATATATCTTTGTAAAGCGCTCTATATCGGCCTTGCTCATGCTTATGCCGTCGAGCTTTATCGTGCCGTCCGCGGAGAGCCTTCTTTCAAGCGTCTCGCGTATGCCCTTTGGCTGCTCGTGTATCTCCTTTATCATGAAATGTTCATAGCCTTCCTTTTCGGCGGCGTCCGCATCCCAGGTCACATGAAATACATCTCTGTGCACGCGTTCTCTCTTTGCATTGTATATTTTGATATCGTCCTTTGTCAAAAGTACCGTTTCGTTGTTTTCGATAAGATATATCTCGCGCACATACTTGAGCAGCGCAGGTATGTCTGAGGCTATGAAATTGCAGCCCTTGCCGATGCCCGCGATGAGAGGCGCATCCTTTCTCACAGCTACAATCCTGTCAGGCTCGTCCGCCGCCACTACAGCGATGGCATAAGCGCCGCGCATCTTCTCCGTGGCCTTGAATACCGCATCCAAAAGATCGCCGTTATAATAAATCTCTATGAGATGCGCTATGACCTCCGTATCGGTCTCCGAAACGAATTTTACACCATAATCCTCTACGAGCTTTTTCTTGAGCTCCACGTAATTTTCGATGATTCCGTTGTGAACCACAGCGATTTTGCCGCCCATGCTGAGATGCGGATGCGAATTTACATCCGAAGGCGCTCCGTGCGTGGCCCATCTCGTATGGCCGATGCCGACCGACCCCGTCAGCCTGTCCTTTTCAAGCAGCTTTTCGAGATTCGAAATCCTGCCCACATGCTTTCTGACTTTGAGCATCTTATCTTGAATCACAGCGATGCCGGCCGAGTCGTAGCCTCTGTATTCGAGCCTCTTTAGCCCGTCTATTATCACGTCCTGTGCGTTGTCACTCCCTATGTATCCTACAATACCACACATATTTTCTATCCTCCTCTTTTCGCGGAAACTGCGTCATTTTCGGGCGCTCCCGCCATTTTCGGGGCACTCCCGCCGTTTCCGCTATCAGCCAAACTTCTTTGTAAGCAGCACCGCGAGTCCCTCCGCGAGCTTCGTAATTTTCTCTGTATCCTTGCCCTCGAGCATAACCCTTACAAGAGGCTCCGTGCCCGACGGTCTTATGAGCACGCGTCCCTCGCCCGCCATGAGCTCCTCAAGCCTTGCAATCTCAGCCTTTATCTCAGGGTCGTCCGCGTACTTTTTCTTGTTTTCGTTCTTGACCTCGGCATTTTTGAGCACCTGCGGATAGATCGTAATCTCATCCGAAAGCTCGCTGGCCTTCTTGCCCGAAAGCTTGAGCGCCTTCAGGAATTGCAGCGATGACAGGATTCCGTCTCCGGTCGTCGTATGATTCAGGAATATGATGTGTCCGGATTGCTCGCCGCCAAGCACGCAGCCGGTCTTGAGCATGCTCTCAAGCACGTAGCGGTCGCCTACACCGGTCACCTCGACCTTAAGTCCCAGCTCCTCGGCAGCCTTGTGGAAGCCGAGATTGCTCATCACCGTCACCGTCACCATATCGTCCTTCAGCTGCCCCGTCGCCTTGAGCATCTTTGCACATATGCAAATGGTCTTGTCGCCGTCTATCACGCGTCCCTTTTCGTCCACCACAATGAGTCTGTCCGCGTCGCCATCGTAAGCAAGACCTATGTCCGCGCCGCGGCGCACTACCTCCTTTTGCAGTCTTTCAGGATGAGTCGAGCCGCAATTGTCATTTATATTTATGCCGTTTGGCTCGTTTGCTATCACCGTAACGTCCGCTCCGAGGTCCTTGTATACCTTTGCGGCAACGGCGTAGGAGGCTCCGTTTGCGCAGTCGAGCACCACCTTCAGGCCCTCTATGCTCACATCCAGCGTACTTTCCAGAAATTCCGCGTATCTGTCGAGAGCGGAGTCCTCTGCCTTGAGGCATCTTCCGAGTCTGTCATCTGTGATATGCGCATTTACATTTATATCTCTCATGATGATGTCTTCGATCTGATCTTCGATGTCGTCATCAAGCTTGAGTCCCTCGCTATTGAAAAATTTTATTCCGTTATATTGGAATGGATTGTGAGATGCCGAGATCACTACTCCGGCATCCGCCTTGTAGTGGCGCACGAGATAGGCCACAGCAGGTGTAGGCAGCACGCCTACCTTTATTACATTTCCGCCCATAGCCAAAATGCCGGCAGATAGCGCGTCCTCGAGCATGTCACCCGAAATACGCGTATCCTTGCCGATTATAACTATCGGTCTCTCCTTATCCTTTCCCAGGACATAGGCACCCGCCTTGCCCAGATTGAACGCGAGATCCGGAGTAAGCTCGGAATTTGCTACTCCTCTCACGCCATCAGTACCAAAAAGTCTTCCCATTTTTCTCTCCTTCTCATCAGACAAAGAGGCCTATTCGGCCTCAGTCACCGTCACCTGCAAGCTTTCAGGCGCGATACTTATATTCTCCAGCTGTACGCCGTACAGCACCTCAATAGGCACATCATACACGCCAGCCACTAAATTCTCCGGATTATCCGGATCTGCTATATTTTCCAGATTTACATATAATTTGAAATCGTCTTTTACAAGGCCCTTTATAATCTCCTCCTTTGCGGAGGCTACTATCGTAATCATTGAATCCGTATCATTTATATACGCATTGAAGCCATCGGCTATGCCCTCTATGGCTACATTTGATGCCGGGATTTCTATGCTTACGGATTCTATGCCCTTTATGCCTACCCATACATGTATGCCGCTTGAAGCCTCTGCCAGTGTCACGCCCTCAGGCATGTCGATTTCTACCGGAATCTTGCTTGTGGCTGTGATGTCGCTGATATCGATTGCATTTGCAGTCAGGGAATCTATGCCGTCTATCACATCCGCGGGTCCCTTTATCGTCACCTTCTCAGGCTTGATTATATTTGTCACTTCGTAAAGCCCCGCGACCTCGCCTGTGACATCGACCGTAAGCGGCACACTCTTCGTCTTGAGCATGCTCACCGCAATTTCCGCAGTATCGCTGGAAAGAGTCACATTTTGAACTTCCTCTCCCTCGCTGTCTACAGGGGTCACGGCAACGGTCAAAACGCTGCCATCCTCGCTTATCTGTCCATAGTCTATCTTCGCCTGCAGGTAGGCGATTGAGGATACGAGCGATTTTGCGCCCTTTATCTCAATCTGCTCAGGTACTATCGTAGGATTGCTCGGCTCCTTGCCCGCCTCCAGCTCGCCCGTATACGCGACGGAGACTGCCTTGTAGACGGCGATTCTCTCCTCCACATTTACGAGGATGTTTTGAGTCTTGAGCTCGCTTACTGTCACGCTTCCTGGCACAGTAACCTTGAGAGCGACGTAATTTTCGCCCTCCGTGCAGCCTGCGAGGCTTGCTGTTATTATGATGTCTTTTTTGTTGAATTTCAAAAGGTCGGCGCGCTTTCCTGACAAGGTCACGTCTACCTTGTATTCGGTATCGCCGGAAAGGGCCAGGCCGTTTGCCGTGAGGGATTCCTCATTCAGGAGCTGCACGGGTACATTCCTGAAAAGCTGGGTAGTGGTCGGATTTACTCCGCCTATCACATACGCCCAGAGAAGTATGGCGGCTACCAGCGAGAATAGCATGGATATTTTTTTATTTCGAAACATTCTTTATCCTCCCCATCAGCTTGTTGAAAGGAGGAAGCTTTGATTCCTCGTCGTTGTTCAGATATATGTTTAGAAGTGTCTTCTCGACGGTCTTTATGTCGAGAAATCGCGTGAGCTTTCCGTCGGTGGCCATGGAGATTATGCCAGTCTCCTCGGACACGATGATCGCCAGCGCGTCTGAATTTTCGGTGATGCCTATGCCGGCTCTGTGACGTGTCCCCAGATCCTTGCTGAGGGTCTTGTTTTGCGTAAGCGGAAGTACGCAGCCCGCCGCGCAGATTTTGTCCCCTCTTATGATGACAGCTCCGTCATGAAGCGGCGCTCCCTCGTAGAAGATATTTCCCAAAAGCTCCTCGGATATCCTCGCGTCGAGTGTGGTGCCGTTTTCTACAATATCTGTAAGCATGGTCTCGCGCTCTATGATTATGAGTGCGCCCACTCTATTTGAGGAAAAATGGTCTATGGCATGGACAAATTCGGAGGTGATAGCCTTTGCATTGTCCTTATCTATCTGTGCAAACGGGTTTTTGAGGAGCTTGTTTCGACCCACATATTCGAGGCCTCTTCTGAGCTCCGGCTGGAATATAATTACAATGGCGATGATACCTACTGTCATCGTCCCTCTTAGAATCCAATTGAGTGTGTAGAGGTTGAAAACATCTGAAAGGAAGGTCACAAGCACCAAAACGAGCAGACCCTTTATAAGCTGCTCTGCACGTGTCTCTTTTATGAAGCCCAAGACCTTATATATTACAAAAGCCACGATAAGTATATCGATGATGTCGGTGATACCTATGCCGGTGGCCAGATTATCGAGTAGACTGCGCATTACTTCTCCCCTTGAAATTTATACTATCATTGTAACCAATAAGAGCGTTCTTTTCAAGAACTTTCGTGTGGATTTTCCATCACATTGGGGTCAAAAATCAAAAAAGCCGGCAGCTCTCGCTGCCGGCGGATGTTTTTATTACTGAATGACGGTCTTGAGATCAATATGTAGTCTCAAGCAGACCGTAGTCATTGTTCTTTCTCTTGTATACGACATTTACACTGTCTGTCTCCATGTTCAGGAAAATGTAGAAGTTGTGCTCCAGAAGCTCCATCTGCATGATGGCCTCTTCCACCGGCATCGGTGTAAGCTCAAATTTCTTTGTCCTTACAATCTTGATCTCTTCGTCCTCAGAAACCTCAGGAATCTCCGAAAAGGCGAAGTCTTTATTGTCCTTGTACTTTTTCTGAAGCTTTGTCTTGAATCTCGACATCTGTGAGGAAAGCTTGTCTATAACCTTATCTACGCACTCGTAAATATCTTTTGTAGCTTCCTCTGCTCTGAAGAAGGTACCGCCTGCGTTGATCGTGGCCTCGAGCTTATCCTTGCCCGCTTCTGTAGAAACCATTACGTTTGCAGTGATATCATCTGAAAAGTACTTGCCAAGCTTATCGAATTTCTTTTCGATGGTATCCTTGAGGTGATTGCTTGCGTTGAAATTTTTGCTTGTAATTGTTATTCTCATATTTCTGGCCTCCTATACATATTGTCGCGCCTCATTCTTACAAGCTTCCCTGTCGGCAGATGCTCGGAACTGCAAGTTTTGCGGTTTCCTGCATCTTGCCTTTCGGGAGTCGTAAGCTTTGGCTTGTCTATATTATAGCATAGCCTTTGGACAAAATAAAGTCCAAACTGCGAAATTTCAGAAAATTTTCACATTTTGCGGGGCAGCTGTCCTTGTCAGCTGTCCCGCAAAATCAATAAGTAGCGAAAAACGCCAATAATACGCTGTTTACAAGCGGCCGCAAATTTGGTAAATTAGTGATATAGATTGTGAAAGGAGTTTGGAATATGGTACTGGACATAGCAATCATCCTTATACTGGCCATTGTCATGGTGCAGGGCTTTCGAAACGGCTTTGTATATACATTTTTGCATATGACCGGCTGGCTGCTCGCCATCATATTGGGCTTTGTATGGTCTCCAAAGGCAAAGGCCTTCCTTTTGGATAAAACGGATTACTACGACTCCATCCACAAAAGCCTCGCCGAAAGATTCTCCTCCGCCGTTTCCGCGGAAAACTTCTTTGCTGACGGCTTTCCTAAAATTTTGCAGGGCGTAGTGGAGAAAATGTCACGCGCAGCGGCTGATTCCTTCGCCGATTCCATGACGGAGCTCCTCTTCACGATATTGAGCTTTATCGCGGTGACACTTCTCATCAAGCTGATACTTTGGCTTGTGATAGGACTTTTTTCCAAAAAACACGCCGGCGGCCTCACCGCTTTTCTTGACGGCCTTGCGGGACTTTGCGCCGGTCTTGTGAAAGGGGTGCTCATGGTATTTGTCCTGTTTGCTCTTATGGTACCTGTAATGAGCCTTGCGAGCTCGCAATTTGCGCTCAGCTTCCAAAATTGGCTCGCCGATTCGACCTTTGCCTGCGATTTGTATGACAACAACCTGATAATTTTGATCGTCCGCGATTTTTTGCTGTAGCGAATGTCGGTAGACTGTGACTGGCCGTAGGCAGCAGTTGGCCGTAGGTAGCGACTAGCCGTAGGGCGGCACTTTCTTTTCCTAATTTTCAATATGCTATTGATTTTTTGCGCGCAGTAGGGTATACTTAAAGAAATTTCTTATTGTTTGTTATTTAACAATCAACCCGAGGTAGCCCCACTACCACAGAATGTTATACATCAAACAAAATTTAGGAGGAAAACAAAACAATGTACAAACTTTCCGATATTCAGCAGGAATATAAAAACAAGCTCGTGTCACTTGACGAGGCAGCCAGCAAGGTAAAAGACGGCGATCGTATCTACTTTGGCGCAGGCTGTGGCGTTACAAAGGATCTGGACGCTGCCCTCGCAAAGAGAGTAGGCGAGCTGAATGACCTTCAGATTGTCAGCCTCATCGGCTTCCAGGATGCTCCTTTCAAGACATATGAAGCAAGCAAGGACAATCCGACAATCCGCTTTGCATCCACTCATTTCAACGGCTTCGACCGCAAAATGAATACAGAGGGCAAGTGCTGGTACATTCCGATTCAGTTCAGAGAGCTCCCAAGCTACTGGGGCATAAATGGAAACGGCCTGGACGTTGCTATGATCCAGGTAGCACCTATGGACGAGTTTGGTAATTTCAACCTCGGACCTCAGGTTGCCGACATACAGGGCGCTATTGCAAATTGCAAGACTGTCATCGTAGAAGTAAACCAGAACATGCCTATCGCTCACGGAATCCAGACTGAGATCAACATTTCCAAGGTTGACTACATAGTAGAGGGTTCAAATACACCTATAAGCGAGCTTGCTGCAAAGGAGCCTACTGAAATCGATAAGCTCACTGCAAAGCACGTTGTAGAAAAGATTCAGAGCGGAAGCACACTCCAGCTCGGTATAGGCGGACTGCCTACATGCATCGGCAAAATGCTTTGCGATTCAGATGTAACGGATCTCTCCTGCCACACAGAGCTGCTCGTAGATTCATATTATGACCTCTATGCAGCCGGCAAGCTCACAGGAAATAAAAACGTCCTCAAGGGCAAGATGGTATACACCTTCGCAGGCGGCAGCCGTCATCTCTATGACATGGTAGACAACAACCCAATCCTTTGCGGAGCTCCTGTAGACTTCGTAAACAGCATCCAGGTTGTATCTCAGATAGACAAATTTGTCTCCATAAACAGCTGCCTCGGCGTAGACCTCTTCGGTCAGGTTGCTTCAGAGACAATCGGTGCAAGACACTTCTCAGGTACGGGCGGACAGCTCGACTTCGTACTGGGCGCATACCTTTCAAAGGGTGGTCAGAGCTTTATCTGCCTTCCTTCGACGCGTAAACTGCGTGATGGCAGCGTAATATCCACGCTCACCGCAACGATGGCGCCTGGCACTATTATTTCGACACCTAGAATGGCTACACACCACATCGTTACAGAGTATGGTGCTGTAAACCTCAAGGGTAAGTCCACTCGCGAGAGAGCTGAGCTTCTCATCAGCATCGCTCATCCGGATTTCAGAGAGTCCCTCATAGCAGATGCAGAAAAGCTCGGAATCTGGAAGAATACCAGCAAGTGCACATGGTAGCATAACCAAGGCCTGATATGGTCACTCCTTTCTGCTTTTCATTTTCGACCATATCAGGCCATCCTCATATTCTTATCAAGAAAACCCCGCTGAAATGCCCAATAAGATTTCAGCGGGGTTTTGATTTGTAACAAATTTCGCCAGTTCTTCCTGCCTACAGTGTCAATCCTTTAAGCAACCGATTGGTACAAGCAATACGCCGTCCGGCCTTCTATATCCGAAAAATCAGAGGAAGTCAATCTCTGCCGGAGGGATTTGTGGTTTTTTGTCGGAGTGATTTGTGGTAATGGTAGAGCAGCTGTTTCGAAAACATCATTTCCGACAAAATGCAACACAAAGAAAAAGAACGCTGAGCCTTCAGCGTTCTAATATTCTTTGGTATCCCCGGCGGGAATCGAACCCACAACTGCGCTTTAGGAGAGCGTCGGTATATCCATTTACCTACGGAGACATATTAAGTTTTTCAAAGTCGACGAAAGCAAGGGATATACCGTAAGCTCTCCTAAACTTCAATCAAAAGCGTCGGATTATGCGAGCTTGCGAGCAGCACGGTTCTTGTACCGCTCGAAATCTTCGATTTCGTCTAGCGGGACAAGGTTCGTATATCCATTTACCTACGGAGACATATTAAGTTTTTCAAAGTCGAGTTTTCAAAGTCGACGCAACTATTGTACCACATTTCGTCACGCAATTACAATACTTTCTTGCAACATTTTCCACTTTTTCCGCAGGCACACAATTCCGATTTTTCCGTCTCTTCAGCGTTTTTTGTCATCTCAAATGTCAAGCTGTTTTTTTATGTATTTTTAGCCTTTCCCACTATACAAGATAAGACACTTTGGTGTAAAATGTATAACATACATCAGGTCGTATGTACAAGCAAGAAAATCGCCTCAAAAGCGCAATATGCAGTTTCCGGGCAAACGGCAGGGCATACATCTTGTGCATATGAGCTAAGTAGGAATGGGGGTTTTAGACATGGTCACAATCACAGGAAACGCAAGCGAAAAAGAAGCTCAGGCATACGTGGACTACCTGCAAAAAAAATACAGCAGAAAGCTCACATCTCTGAACATAGAGCTCGACGGAGATTACGCAAACCTCAGTTACAAATTCGAAGCCGTTCCGTTTGAGAGAATCAGAAGAATTACAGGATACCTTGTAGGTACGATGGACAATTGGAACGACGCAAAGACAGCAGAAGAGGCAGACAGAGTAAAGCACAGCGTTGCGGAGAGTGCCGAGTCCTTCCTCGAAGCGGTGTAGGCTGATTCCCGCAGCTCACCCGGATTTCCGCACATTTTGTATCATTTCATATTGATGAAAGAAAAATACAGGTATATAATGATAGCTGTGCAAGGTGCGCGGCTATTTTTATATGAAGATTTCCATGAAAACCGCAGTGGCCGCTTTATCACAAGCCACGCGAAAGCAAAGGAATCCGGCAAATCCGCACACTACGCAAAGCAGAGAGCTTAGAGAATTCAAAGAGAGATTTTTCAAGAAAGGAAGTTTTTAAAATGTACAAAGAAGCAATCCGCCCCGTATGGGCAGAGATCAATTTGTCAAATTTTGACTACAACATCAAGCAGATTCGCGCAAAGGTCGGCCCGGACAGAGAGCTCATCGGAGTCATCAAGGCTGACGCCTACGGCCACGGCGCGGTAAAATGCGCTGAGGTGCTTCGCGGAAACGGCGTGAAGACCTTCGCCGTTGCCACACTCCAGGAAGCCATCACGCTTAGGGATGCCGGCGCAAAGGAAGAGATTATAGTCCTCGGACTCACTCCGGATCTGTACGCAGACACAATCGTAAATTACGACATCACACCGGTAGTATGCTGCAGCGAAAACGCAAAGGCCTTCTCGGATGAGGCAGCAAAGGCGGGCAAGGTCGTATCCGGACTCATCGCAGTCGACACAGGTATGGGCAGAATCGGCTATTTGCCAAATGACCCGGCTGCTATAGAAGATGTGAAAAAAATCAGCAAGCTTTCAAATTTCAAGATAAAGGGAATGTTTTCGCACATGTCCACAGCGGACTGCGCCGACAAGACATACTCAAAGGAGCAGGAGAAGAATTACAACGCGTTTTACGAAGCACTCACTGCAGCCGGCATAGACGTGCCATTCAGAACCTTTGCAAACAGTGCCTCCATCATGGAAATTCCGTCGATTCACTTTGAGGCCGTAAGACCGGGCATCATCCTCTACGGCTGCTATCCGAGCGATGAGGTGGACAAAAACGAGCTTTCGATAAAGCCTGTAATGTCGGTAAAGGCAAATATCGTGCACCTCAAGGATGTACCCGCGGGCTTCTCCGTAGGCTATGGCAGAAAATTCATATCAGAGCGCCCGAGCAAGATCGCAACGCTTGCCCTCGGCTACGCAGACGGCTATCCTCGCCCGTATTCAAAGTACGCAAAGGTCATCGTAAACGGCGTCTTTGCTCCTATCGCGGGCAATATCTGCATGGACCAGTGCATGGTGGATGTGACGGATGTGCCTGACGTAAAGGTCGGCGATGAGGTCATCATCATGGGAAGCGATGGCAAAAATACGATTCTGGCAGATGACATCGCAAATGCCACAGGCACTATAAATTACGAAATCACCTGCGCATTTGGCCAGCGCCTGCCAAAGGTATATGTTGGGGTATAATGTCCACATAGGAAGGCTTGGAATTGCGGACATTATGGGGATTTTATTGCCGCACGAAAAGGGGAAAACTACATGATTTATATTTCATCGGAAAGCGCAGATCCGGCTTTCAATCTCGCGCTTGAGCAATACGTCTTTGACGAAATGGACAAAAACGAAGAATACTTTATCTTATGGCAAAATGACAACACCATCGTTGTCGGAAAGAACCAAAACACCTTTGAGGAGGTCAATCAAAAGGCCGCCGACGAAAAGCACGTAAAGGTCGTAAGAAGGCTGTCCGGCGGCGGTGCCGTATACCACGACATGGGCAATATGAATTTCACATTCATACTCGACGCAAATGACCTCGAAAACCTCGACATTCACCTTTTTTGCCAGCCTATAGCAGAGCTTTTGCAATCCCTTGGCGTACCGGCAGAGGTCAATGGCCGAAACGACATCACCATAGAGGGCCGCAAATTCTCCGGAAATTCGCAATACATCAAGCGAAACCGCATCATGCACCATGGTACGATGATGTTTAACTCAGATCTCTCCGTCGTAGCGGATGTATTGAACGTCTCTGCGGACAAATTCCAGTCGAAGGCTGCAAAATCCGTAAAATCACGCGTCACAAACATCGCGCCATACCTTCCGGAGGGCTTTACACTGGCGCAGTTTAAGCAACTTTTAGTAAAATACATCATGAAAGCGGACGATGTGCAGCCTTACAAATTTTCCGAGGAGCAGCTTGCAGCCATCAGAAAAATCAAGGAAGAGCGCTATGACAAATGGGAATGGAACTATGGCCGTTCTCCTGCCTACAGCGTAAAAAAAAGCAGACGCTTTGACAATTGCGGCAAAATCGATGTCCATATGAATACAAAAAACGGCATCATCACAGAAATAGAGTTTTTCGGAGATTTCTTTGGGCTCAAGGAAACGGCGGAGCTCGCCGCGCTTTTGGAGGGCGCAAGGCTCGAGCGCGAAGCTCTTGCCTCACTTCTTTCAAATGTGGACATAGAGCAATACTTCCACGGCCTTGCAAAGGAAGACTTCATAAAACTGCTTTTGCAGACGGA
>CAVHIG010000039.1:0-19336 GCA_963636105.1 Anaerovoracaceae bacterium | reverse complement strand
GAACACCAGGCCAAAGACAGGTGTTGCCCCAAAGCTTCAAGGTCATGTGAGTTTGTAAAAATATAGTTTTCAAACATGCAGCGAGGCCTAAGCTGCCCTCGGGACCATGTGCAAGTCGATTTGGTCCCGAGGGTAGGTGTAGGCCGAGCCAACATATAATTTTACCATTTTTAATGCCTCCCTTCAAGTCTTTGGGCAGCAAAAAAGAGCGGGATTATCGAAATCTCGCTCTTTTTGACTGGCTTGCATTCTCAATATTCGAAGCTCTTGTCAGCCGCAAGGAAGGCCTTCATCGCGCGATAGAATTCATAAGCATCAGACTTTGAAGCCAGCTCATATTGAGCATGCATACTGAGCAGCGCAACTCCGAGGTCAAGAACCTCCATACCATATCTCGCCGCAAACTGCGAAATCGTACCGCCTCCGCCGGCATCTATCTTGCCAAGCTCTCCTGTCTGCCAAGGCACATCTGCCTCATCCAGTATTCCGCAGACAAAGGCCAGAAGCTCCGCGCTTGCATCGCTTGCTCCGCTCTTGCCGCCGTGTCCGGAGTATTTTATAACTGCAGGACCTTCTCCGAGCTTTGCTGTATTGGCTTTTTCAAATACCTCAGGATATGTAGGGTCATAAGCCAAAGTGACATCGGCAGAAAGCATGATGGATCTCTCGAGCGCAAGATTCATATCCATGAATTTCCGACCGCCGCAAAGCCATACAAGCTTTGCTACTATATTTTCCATGAGATGAGAATTCATGCCGGTATTTCCCTGACTACCGACTTCTTCCTTGTCCGCAAGTATCACTGCCGATGTATATTCCGGAGAATCTGCCTCCAAAATAGCCTTCAAAGCGCCGTAAGCACAGATGCGATCGTCATGTCCATAAGATGCTATCATGCTGCTGTCAAAACCGGCATGGCGCGCTTTTCCCGCAGGGACAAGCTCAAGCTCAGCCGTTGCAAGCTCCTTCTCTTCTATTTTGTAGCAATCCTTCAAAATTTTGAGAATCTTTTTCTTCATCTCAGCATTGCCGTCTGTCTTATCATCTGCCTTGTCCTTCGCGGAGCCCAAGCCACAGCCGACTATCGCATTCAGGAATTCGCCTTCTACGCCGTTTTCCATAGTTTTTTTGTCCTGCTCATTTGAAAGATGCGCAGGAAGATCCGAAATATAGAGAACAGGTTCGTCCGGATTTTCTCCGATGCTTATGCGGACCCTCTCGCCCTTCTTTGTGATGACCACGCCATGAAGTGAAAGTGGCTGAGCTACCCACTGATATTTCTTGAGTCCGCCGTAATAGTGTGTCTTGAAAAGTGCCAGGCCGTCCGCGCCATATAAAGGTCTTGCTTTTATGTCCAGTCGCGGTGAGTCTATGTGGCTGCAAAGTATACGCATACCCTCCTGCAGAGGTTTTTTACCGATTACAAATAAGCCTACAGCCTTGCCATGGCTCAAAATGTAGACTTTATCGCCCGCCTTGAGCTCCCTGCCCTCTTTGAAAGCCTCCTCAAGGTCGCAAAACCCGGCAGTTTCCGCAGCGGAAATAGCCTGCGCCGCTGCTTCTCTCTCAGTCTTTCCGGCATCGAGAAAGCTCATATATCCTTTTATATAATTTTCCATTTCTTGCGTTTTTTTCTTTTCTCCCATATCTCTGCTCACTTTCTTGAATTATATATTTGCTATATTAAAATTTCTTACATTGAATACTTTACTTCAAATCGCCATCTTTTTCAATAGCCTATCACAAGCTTGGCTTTTTATCTACATCAATACAAGCACGATGTAGTAGTATACGAGCGGCGCGGTAAAGAGCACGCTGTCGAATCTATCCATTATGCCTCCGTGACCCGGGATGAGATTTCCATAGTCCTTTATGCCCATCTTGCGCTTGAAAATGGAGGCCGTCAGGTCGCCAAATTGCGAAATCACACCGCCAAGGCAGGCTATGATCATGCAATGTACAAAAAGCGTCGGCTCAAAAATGTATCCGAAGATGCCGCAAAGTACTATGCTGCCGAGCACACCGCCTACAGCGCCCTCTATCGTCTTTTTCGGACTGATCTTTGGACAAAGCTTATGCTTTCCGAGGAAATATCCGGTAAAATATGCCATTATATCCGTACCGTAGGCCGAGAGGAAGATGAGCCATACGAGCAGGCTGTATTCTCTGGTCTGATCTACAAGAGCCACATGGTAGGAGAAAAATACTATGTAGAAAATGCCTGTAATCGTAGCCATCGCGTCCTCAAGCTTTCTCTCTTCGATTTTAAAGAGGTAGAGCATCGAGGCCACTATCACAAGGAAGAACCACAGCATGTAGAAATGCAATATATTTGCTGCGTTTGCGTCGGCTATGCCCACCTTGTCGTCCACCATGAATATATTTATGGCATATAGGCCGAGAATCGCGGCGTAGGCTATAGGGTAGCAAGGCTTTACACCCATCGCCTCAAAACCTCTGTAAAACTCGCGTACACCCATAAGTCCTATTATAAAGCAGCCAAGCAATAGCACCTTGCCGCCGAAATATACTATCAAAAGAAGCGGCAGCATTATGCATGCCGATATTATTCTGGTTTTCATCCCAATCTCCCCTCTTATTTGCGTCCGCCAAAGCGCCTGTCTCTGCTTTGGTATTCCTCAAGGCATTTTTCGTATTCCTCAGGCGTAAAGTCAGGCCAGTATACATCCGTAAATACAAACTCGCTGTAGGCAAGCTGCCAAAGCAAAAAGTTTGAAAGCCTGATTTCGCCGCTTGTTCTGATGACTACATCAGGGTCTGGAATGCCTGCCGTATACAGCTGCGCCTCTATGTCATTTTCGCTCACTTCTTCTGGCTTCAGGCTCCCGCTTGCCACCTGCGCGCACACAGCTTGCACGGCGCGCGTGATTTCGGCGCGGCTCCCGTAATTGAGAGCGATATTAAATTGCATTCCTGTATTGCCCGCAGTCTCACGCACGGCCTTGTCCACCGCGGATACCGCTTCCGAAGGAAGCATGGAATAGTCGCCGAGTATATTGATTTTTACATTATTTTCCTTTATCTCCGCAAGTTCCCTGGCCACATAGACTATGAGCAGCTTAAAAATGCCGCCTACCTCCTCGGCAGAACGCTTCCAATTTTCGGTAGAAAAAGCATATACCGTAAGATGCTTCACGCCAAGCATCGAAGAACGCTTCACAATCTCCTTCATGGCCTGCATACCGGCATTGTGTCCTGCGACTCTCGGTAGCCCTCTTTTCTCTGCCCAGCGGCCGTTTCCATCCATGATTATCGCCACATGGCAGGGAATTCTGTCCATATCAAGCATTATATTCAATCTCTCCTATTCACAAAAATGGGCGGAATTTCCTCCGCCCCAAATCTTACAATATTTTCCTATTAAACTGCCATCAATTCCTTTTCTTTATTTGCGATTACATCGTCGATGTCCTTGATAGCCTTGTCGATCTTCTTCTGTACATCGTCGAGTGCCTTCTTGAGCTCATCCTCAGTAAGCTCGCCGGCCTTTTCTTCCTTCTTGAGCTCGTCATTTGCCTCTCTTCTGAGATTTCTGACTGCGACCTTCGTCTCCTCGCCCATTTTCTTTATGCTCTTTGCGAGCTCTTTTCTTCTCTCCTCAGTCACCTGCGGAATCACAAGTCTTATAACCTTGCCGTCGTTTGCGGGATTTATGCCGATATTTGCGATATTTATACCCTTTTCGATATTTGGAATCGACTTCGGGTCAAATGGCGCGATGAGGAGTGTCCTTGGATCCGGCACGGAAATATTTGCCAGATTCTTGAGTGGTGTGGCAGTACCGTAATAATCTACCATAACCTTGTCCAAAAGCGACGGATTTGCTCTGCCGGCTCTCACCGTATTCAAATCTTCTTTAAGTACCGATATGCTCTTTGAAATTTTGCTTTCTAAAACTTCCTGTGCTCTGCTCATATTGCTTCCTCCTGCCTTTTCTAAACTATAAGTGTGCCTATCTTTTCGCCGTATACAGCCTTCAAAACATTACCCTTTTCGGAAAGCGCAAATACATGTATCGCAATCTTGTTGTCTCTGCAAAGCGCTGCTGCCGTGGCGTCCATAACCTTGAGATCCTTTTCGAGTACCTCGCTGTGAGTGAGATTTTCGTACTTTACAGCGTCCGGATTCTTAGCCGGATCATCCGAATATACCGCGTCGATATTCTTTGCGAGCAGTATTACGTCTGCGTCAATTTCGGCCGCTCTGAGCGCTGCGGTAGTGTCTGTGGAGAAGAATGGGTTTCCCGTGCCTGCGCCAAAGATTACGATATTTCCCTTTGCGAGCTCGGAAACTGCGCGGCGTCTGATGTAAGGCTCGGCGATTTCTCTCATCTCGATGGATGTCTGCACCCTCGTAGGTACACCCAGATTTTCGAGCGCATCCTGAAGCGCGAGTGAATTTATAACTGTAGCGAGCATGCCCATGTAGTCTGCTGTAGCTCTGTCCATGGAATTGCTTGTCCTGCCGCGCCAGAAATTTCCACCACCGACTACGATAGCTATCTCCACCCCAAGGTCATAGACTTCCTTTACCTGAGCAGCTACATCTCCGACAATAGCGTCATTTATGCCGAATTTTTGTGCTCCCGCCAGTGCCTCGCCGCTTATCTTAAGCAGCACTCTTTTATATTTTGGTTCCATTGCTTATCTCCCTGTATGTCTGTTTTTCTAAGTTTTCGGTTATCCTTTGCATGCAGCGGCTTTAGAAAGCTTTCATTTCGGCACATTCCTGAAAGCAAGGCTTTTGGAGCCTACGCATTTTGGAATCAGAACGCGCTTACAGTCTGCCCGCAAATGCAAATAACCTCAGCTATGATTTTACCATAAAAGAAGGCTTTTTCCTACTGTTTTTTAGCTTCTTTAAAGGATTTTTAAATATCAAGTGAAAACAGATTATTTCTAGACATCCTCATATATTTATTTTTTCTTTTAATGTGTCTGCAAGGCCTTCAAATGCTGCCGTAAAGCTGTCCCTTATAAGAATCAAAAGCTCATCAGCTTCTTCTTCGTCATAAATATGCACTGATGTATTGCGCTTTTTGAGCATTAGAAGCCACACGGAGGAATCATCTATAAAGCCGACCTTGTACCCGAGCTGCAGAATTTCACGCGGCGAACCTGTATCCGCAGCCGCCATACCGTGGATTTTCAGTACCTCCTGCAAGGCCTTCCAGGCAAGCTCAAAAGTAAGATTGAACTGCCCTATCACTCCCATTCTATAAATCTCATCATTTGCTGCCTGATTGAAATCAGCTGACTTTAGTATCTTCAGGCTATTTGCAAAATTCTCAAGCTTTTTCATATATTATAATTCCTTCCCTTGCGATTTCATTTTTCAATTCTTCGGATATTCTCTTGTCCGCATTTATTATATCAAACATCAAAAGTGAATGAGTCTTCTCCTTTATATCATCGTAAAAAGCATCAAAATCGCCGCCATATACAGCGATATCGATGTCGCTTCTCTCACCATTTGTGCCTCTTGCACGCGAGCCAAAAAGCAAAACTTTGTCTACTGAATGTGCCTTTGCGAATGCGACTATATCCTTTAAAACCCTTGCAGGAATATTATAACTCATATCTGATTTGCGATGTAAAAAAAGTAAATACTGACAATTTTCACATCGCTACCTCCACTGTGTATTTTACCATTTTCCCAAGCTGTCCTATGCGGACATTGTATCACAATTTATCCCAAATTTAAAGTGGAACTTATTTTCTGAGAATGCTTGACAAAACATGCTATCTGGTGAGATAATATACACTGAGTCTCAAAAATATGATTTTTGTAAATGACGGCAGGTGCCATATTCGATATAATTTTAGCCTGCCGATGCATGATATAGTTAAAAAGCAGAAAGAATATGAGGAATCGCTATGGATAGACTTGAAAAGTTTTATGAAACAGTAGGCGCAGATGTAAATGAAGTTGTAGCCCGTCTCGGCGGAGCTCCTGCCCTTGTCGAACGCTTTTTAGGAAAGTTCAGCCAGGATGAGAGCTTCAATAAACTGAAGGCCGCTCTTGACTGTGATGATACGCAGACAGCCTTTCGCGAGGCACATACTTTAAAAGGACTCTGCGCAAACCTCGGTATGCAAAGGCTTTTCAAACAGTCCTCTGACGTGACCGAGCTTCTGCGTGCCGGAAATCTGGCCGAAGCAAAGCTCGCCTTCCCGGCAGTAGATGCAGAATACGCAATAGTGCTCGAGGCCCTTTCTGAGCTCGCGGCAAATAAATAACGACCACCAAAAAAACACAGACGAAAAACCGTCTGTGTTTTTTATTCGTGTAAGTCATTCACACTCAGCGAGCTGTAGGCTGCCTGAGGGACAATCTCTAAGTTTTCCATACGCAGCGAGGCCTAAGCTGCCTGAGGGACAATCTCTAAGTTTTCCATACGCAGCGAGGCCTAAGCTGCCTGAGGGACAATCTCTAAGTTTTCCATACGCAGCGAGGCCTAAGCTGCCTGAGGGACCATCTCTAAGTTTTCCACACGCAGCGAGGCCTAAGCTGCCTGAGGGATCATGTGTAAGTCAATTTGGTCCCTCAGGCAGGTGTAGGCCGAGCCTCCATGACAGATACAATAGTCTTTACGAGCACATTCGTATCGAGCGGCTTTGCTATATGCGCATCCATTCCGGCCTTTTGAGCCGCCAACCTATCCTCCACAAAAGCATTGGCCGTCATCGCAATAATCTTTACCTTGTCCGCATCCGGCCTTCCGGAATTTCGAATTCTCCTTGTCGCTTCATAGCCGTCCATCACAGGCATCATCACATCCATAAGTATCAAAGGCACAGCTCCCGGAAACGAAGCTTCAAAGGCATCTACAGCCTCCTGGCCGTTCCACGCCTCAAATACATGCGCGCCTGCCTCCTCCAAGATAAACTTGGCAATTTCCATATTCAGCTCATTGTCCTCCGCCAAAATGACGTTCATACCGTCTATGGAATATTTACCGGCATCATCACCTTCGAGATGCCGCGATTTTTCGGATTTATCCACTTCAAACGGTACGTTGATCCAGAAGGTCGTGCCCACGTCCTGCTCACTTTCAAAGCGTATGCTGCCTCCCATCTTATCTACCAGAGTCTTTGCAATGGACATTCCAAGACCGGTGCCATTGTAATGCGCCCGAGCCGCGGAATTTTCCTGTGAGAATGGTTCAAATACCCTTTTCTTAAACTCCTCGCTCATCCCTATGCCGGTATCACGGCACACAAATTCAATCGTCGCGTGGTCGCCGTCAAAGGCAGTTTCCTTACATGAAAGGTAAATCTTGCCATAATCCTTATTGTATTTTATGGCATTGCTGACAATATTCATCATCAAGCGCTTGTAATGCAATGGACTTCCGATAAGACGCGTATGCGGCAGGTAGAATCCTTCATTTATCATCTCTATGCCGCGCTCCGCCGCCTGCTTTCCAAGCACTCCGGCGACCTGTATAGGAATTGCCTCCAAATCAAATGGAATATTTTCCAAAACAATCTCGTCCGACTCAAGCTTGCTCATATCGAGCACCTCATTTATGAGCTCAAGAAGCACCCTTGAGGCTTCCCTTACCTTTTTCCTGCAATCCGCCTGCTTTTCAAAATCGTCATTGAAGCGCTCTGCTATATCGAGCATCCCTATTATGCCATTTATCGGAGTACGGATGTCGTGGCTCATGCGAAGCAAAAAATCAGTCTTTGCCTTATTTGCGCGCTCGGCCTCGTTTGCGGCGGCGAGTATCTGCCTTTGATATTCCTGCTCCTTCTTGTGCCTCTTCGCCTCCTCCGCAAGATGTGCCTTTATCATTTCATCTATATTCTGGAAGCCCGCGATTACATAGCCCTGCTCACGCATCGCGCTGATCACGTATTGATAGGTCTTGACTTTGCCGTCTATCAGCATGCGGTAATTGCCCTTGTACTCGTCCTGCCTTTCCAATACTCTTCGAAGGTGGTCCGCGCTCAAGGCGCCCTTCAGAAGCTCTCTATCATCCGGATGTACATCAGAGTCTATCCACGAATTCAGATATTCCTCGTAACGAAACGATTTCTTACCTATATCCTCGAGCATATTTGTCCCGTATTCATCCTCAAGCTTCAAAATCTTTGCTCTACCTGTCTTCAGATTTGCAAAATAGACATTTTTGAAATTTTTTGAAAGCACGTCAAAAATTGCAAGCTGCTCATCGCGCATACGGCGCTGCTCTCTTTCGATTTCTCTCTTGCGCGCCTCTTCCGCATTGTGCGCTTCTATAATATCGTCTATATTCAGGAAGCCTGATACAATATAATCCGAATTCTCAAGCTTAAAGAAGTGATATTGGAAGTGATGAATCCTTCCATCCTCGATAATTCTATAATTTCCGGTGTATTCGTTTTGTGTGGCAAAGACTTTTCGCAGGTTTTCTAAGGAAACTGCCTTATTCAGCCAGTCGCGATCGTCAGGATGCACGCGCCTTGTGATATAGTCTTCAGTTGTCTGCTGAAAAGGAAATGTTCTCTTTGCTTTGTCGCCAAGCTCTTTTGCTATAAAGCCCCGCATTTTTATCACTCGCGTCATCCCGTCAGAAAGATTTATGGAAAAGACATTTTGGAACTTGCCCGCAAGCGCGTTGAAGGCAGCCTGAGACTTATCCTCATCCAGAATCTCCACTGCAAGTATCACATGCCAGAGATTTCCATGCTCATCGCTGTCTTCTCTCAGGAAGTGAAGCTTGCACATTCCGGAGATATTTCCGAGGAATTCGTGATATATGTGCACCTTGCCATCCATGCGCTGATTGAGTGTGCTTCTATCCACAAATCGCATAACAGCATCAAAGCTTGCGGGACTCGCAAGTCCGCGCATGATGCTTTCCACATTTTCATCGTAGTCATCGGAATACTGACCATCGGAATATTGAAGCGAATATTTTAAAATTTCGTCTGTAGTCTTTATCGTGACATATTTGTTTTCCCTGATATCCACTCGATGCAGTGAAAGGAAGATATCAGAAAGCGCGGTATATGCGTCATAGAGGCCTTCTTGCTTCTTGTCATGCTGCATGCTTACGATAGAATCTATATTACGAAAACCGAGTACAAATCTGAGTGATTCACCCTCTTTGGATAATTTTGTAAAGTGGATACTGTAGTTGTGAATTTTACCATCTTCCACCACTCTATAGTCGAGCTCAAGTCGATCCTTTGTACCGGCAAATTTCAAAGCCAAGGATTCCGGAAGGATGTGCTGAAGCAGATATTCACGATCCGGACCATACACACGGGTGTTTGCGTATTCTGTGATAAGCTCAGTATACGAAAAGCCCTTCGGTTTGGCTACTATAGCATCCATCTTGTATCCTTCAAGCTTTACAACATCCACTGAGTCGTTTTCAAGATCCAGCACGTAGACATTGAGATAATCTACTGCAAGAGCAGCTATCATATCTGAGTAAATATTCTTTGTAGTCTCCATGTAGTATCCATTCCTTCCTTAATCAGCGCAGGCGTGGCGCGGCGCCCGAGGTATGATAATATTCTGCTTTTGCGTGATACATCTCGGCCTCCGCCCTGCGACAGACGGCATCGAGAGGCTCTCGCTGTTTCCGCGAAATCGAAAAACCGAAAGAAATTGAAAAGCCCCTGATTTTTATCTCACGCTTCGCCATTTCTATGCCATTCTTTACATTAGAAAGCTGCGCGTCAGGGCAAAGCACTATGAATTCGTCGCCACCCACTCTATATGCGTGTTCTGTGCCGAAGGCGTTTTTGAGGACTTCGGAAACGGCGCGTAGCAGTACGTCTCCCGCATCGTGGCCCTTGGAGTTGTTTAGCTCGTGGAGGCCGTTTGCGTCGGCGTAGACTACAGCCACAAGCATATCCTGTTTTGAAAGCTCAATACAGGCTTCCTCGTAGGCGCTGCGATTTTTGAGACCGGTCAGCCAGTCGTACTCGCTGAGTTCTTTGATTATGCGGGACTGAGCGAGATTTTTTATACGCATCGGCACTACGATTATGATGGCTGCAATCGACACAAAGAGGAAGGATATGCCATTCCAGATGTCGTTGAAAGCGACTTCGGGCGATTTGTATATCTTTGCATAGAAGCAGAAGATGATCGTGAAGGCGAATTGCACAATCAAAAGCCCGCAAGGACGCCGTGAAAAGAGCAGCGGCATCATCAAAAGCGCACCCAGATAAGTGACCGCGAGGCTGTTTGGATGCTGAATAGTCAGCGCAATGGCCTCTGTGTATATCAATGAGATGTAAATGTAGGCGAAAGCTTGCTGGAAATGTGAGACATCTCGATGCTGTCTTTCGACAAATTGCTTTACGGCGAGCAATACAAGCATGGCTACAGCTGTCATGAGGTAATAGCGCGTGTTGAGCGCGGCCATTTTTTCAACGAAAATGTTTACGATTCCGAGCACGAAAAAGCCGAGGCCTGTCACCTCAAGGTAGATTCTGAGATTTTTCATGTCTTCCTGTAAGATGAAGGTCTCGTATTTGTCGTATGTCGCTTTGTCCAATCCGCCGTAATACAGGATGTTTTTGAGTTTTGTTCGCAAGGGTGTGCCTCCTTGGATGTTGTAAATGGCTTAGCGACCAGCTACTATTTTTTCTCTATTTTTCCATGAGTGGAAGGCCAACATTCCAGGCTTTTGCTACCTGCTCTCCCGTTGAGTAGTACGAATTCTGGAATTGCTCAAACATGATGGCCTTCAAGAGCTTCGGATCCACCTTGCCATTTTCGTCGAGCACGCTTTCATCGGCCTTTACATTTACGATTTTGCCCACGATACCTGATACGTACTCAGTATCTACAAAATCCAAAAGCTCGCACTCCATTGTGATTGGGAATTCCTCTATTACAGGAGCATTTACCTTATCGCTCGGCATTGCATGGAGACCTGTACGCTCAAATTTGTCGGGCATTTTGTTTCCCGAGGCAATTCCTACAAAATCCGCGGCTTCCACGTGAGCTTCATCCGCGATCGCTACTGTAAATGCCTTGCTCTCCTTTATATTGAGCCAGGTCTTTTTGCCCTCTCCTATGCAAAGAAGGACTTTGTCGCTGTCGCAAATCTGTCCCCAAGCCACATTCATCAAGTTTGGCTTTTTATCCGCGTCATATGTGCCTACCATAAGTACCGGCATCGGATATACAGCCGGCATCGAACCTAAATCTTTTTTCATATCATAATCTCCATTCCGCCTCGCATATCTGCAAGGCTATAATTTTATGTGTGATTTTAGCAAATACTTACGTTAAAATGAGTTATGTATAGTGTCCATTAGCTGACACGCCACTCTTATTTTATCACTTTACATAGGCTCCTGCAAGAGACTTCTTATAAGGATTTATTTAATTGCAAGGCTTTTGGAAAATTGTTGAAATTTGTGCGCATTACATATGGAAAGAGATGCAAATTTGTTGTATACTAAAGAAATGAGTAAAATTTTTATCGCAGCAAACGCAAATAGAATATTGATTGAATATCTGCTGAGAAGCTCTCCTATTATGAATTCTCAGGCTGAGTCGCAGCATGTAGTCTGCCTTGTAAAGCCGGATAGCGGAATTTCAGGCGGGCTTTCTGAAAATGCGGAGCCGGCTTGGCGAGCCGTATGCATGCATCCTGACATCTATATGTGCAAGCTTGGCGTTCGAAGCTCTGCTCCCGTATTTCACGGCAAACCCAGCGAGCTCGGACAGGCATACCCGCAGGATATACGCTACTGCGCCGCGGGGATTTCGGGCAGACTTGTATGCAATACAGCTCACACCTCACCGGAGCTTCTACAAGCAGCCTCAAAGGCAGGCTTGACCCCACTTCACGTGCGCCAGGGCTATGCGAAGTGCAGCCTCGCGACAGTCACGGAGACTGCGGCCATTACCGCTGACGTAGGCATCTACAAGGCTATAAGGCGGGAAGCGCCTGAAATCGACATTCTCCTCATCAGACCCGGTTTTGTGAAGCTTTCCGGCTTTCCCTACGGATTTATCGGCGGAGCAAGCGGCAGAGTCGGCGATGAGATGATATTTAGCGGAAACCTCGCCGCTCACCCGGATTTCGAGGAGATACGCTGCTTCGTGGAGGAGCACGGCGTAAGGCTCAAATATTTTCCGGAATACGAGCTCACGGATATCGGATCCATAATAGAGGAAATCTGAAATCTCGGAACGTATGCTTACAGAAACACAGGGATATAGAAATGAAGACACATGCAATAATTCCAATATTTATACCTCATCTTGGCTGTCCAAATGACTGCGTATTTTGCAATCAGAAAAAAATCACAGCCAAGCTCACCGCTGCCACCGAAGATGAAGTGCGAGGACGCATAGAAAGTTACCTCCCTACCCTTCAGGGCCGCGGACTCAAAACAATTGAAATCGCTTTCTTCGGCGGAAGCTTCACGGGCATACCGATTGAGGATCAAAGCCGATACCTCGCCATTGCCGCAGAGTACAAACGCGCCGGACTGGTCGATAAAATCCACCTTTCCACGCGCCCCGACTACATCGACCGCGAAATTTTAGACAATCTCAAGGCATATGATGTCGACGTCATTGAGCTTGGAGTGCAATCCTTCGACGACAGAGTGCTCGCCCTTTCAAACCGTGGCCACAATGCCGAGGTCGTATACAAAAGCTCGCAGCTCATCAAGGACTATGGCTTTGAGCTCGGTATTCAGCTTATGATCGGTCTGCCGGGCGACAGCCTTGAAACCTGCCTGTATTCGGCTCGCGAGACGGTCAAAATCGCGCCTACGCTCGCTCGCCTTTATCCAACTATCGTGATAAAGGATACTGAGCTCTTTGATATGTATGAGCAAGGTACTTACTCCCCTCTCACGGTTGAGGAAGCGGCGCTTATCACGAAAGAAATGTACAAAATTCTCGACAGCGCCGGAATAAATATCATGCGTGTAGGGCTCAAAAGTACGGACATTATAAATGATAGTGACGGCAACGAAAATCTCGCAGGTCGCACCTATCATCCGGCGTTTCGGCAAATTGTGGAGGGCATGATTGCGCGTGAAAGCATAGAAGAGCAGCTTGCGGGGCTTGGAATTTTGCCGGATTCTGCAGACGGAACCGGGGCTGATAAAATCGAGGCAGACAAGGCTCTGACATTTGTGAGCAATCCGCATTGCTTCTCAAATATGATAGGTAATTGCGGTGTAAATAAAAAATATTTCGCGGAGGCATACCCTGCCCTGCGAATTACCTACAGGCAAGACAAATCCCTTTCGGATAACATGTATATTGTAAGGGAGCTGTAGCCGAACCTCCATGTGCAAGTCGATCTGGTCCTGAAGGTAGGTGTAGGCCAAGCCATCAAAGTTTCAAAGTTATTTAAATTTAAAAAAATATATAAGTACAAACAATAGAAAGGACAAAAAAATGAAAGCTGTAATATCTGTAATAGGAAGAGACATGGTGGGCATACTCGCAAAGGTCAGCAGCACCTGCGCGGAAGCAAACGCAAACGTCATCGAAGTTACTCAATCCGTACTCCAGCAATACTTTGCCATGATCATGATCGTGGACATAAGCGCCCTGAGCTGCGAACTCTTTGAACTCAAGGAAAAGCTGGAAAAGGTTCTGCCTGATATGCAAATCCACGTAATGCATGAGGACATATTCAACTCCATGCACAGAATTTAATATCGGAGGTGACAGAAAATGCTAAATATGTCAGACATAATGGAAACTATCACCATGATACAGGACGAAAACCTTGACATTCGTACCATCACCATGGGCATTTCCCTCATCGACTGCTGCGACAGCGACATCGACCGCTCGTGCGAGAAAGTTTACGCAAAAATCCTTCGCTGCGCAAAGGATCTCGTAAAGACCGGCGAGACAATCGAGAAAAAATACGGCATTCCTATCGTAAATAAGCGCGTGTCCGTGACTCCGATATCCATACTGCTGGGCGTATCCGGCGGAGATCCGCTAAAATACGCGCGCACCCTCGACAAGGCGGCCAGAGATATCGGCGTAAACTTCATAGGTGGCTACTCGGCGCTTGTGCACAAGGGTTTCTCCGCAGGTGATCGCGAGCTCATCGCCTCCATTCCTGAGGCACTTGCTGAGACAGAATTCGTCTGCTCGTCCGTAAACGTAGGCACAACAAAGGCCGGCATAAATATGGACGCCGTAAAGCTGATGGGTCAGGCCGTAAGACGCGCCGCAGAGCTCACAGCGGACAGACAGTGCATAGCCGCCGCAAAGCTCGTAGTATTTTGCAATGCTCCTGAGGACAATCCTTTCATGGCAGGCGCCTTCCACGGCATAGGCGAGCCTGATTGCGTCATAAATGTCGGAGTTTCAGGCCCGGGCGTAGTGCGCTCGGCTCTTGCGAAGCTCCCAAAGGACGCGGACTTAAACGAAGTTGCCGACGTCATAAAGCGCACGGCCTTCAAGATCACGCGTATGGGACAGCTTGTCGGCAGCGAGGCATCGAAAATGCTCGGCGTACCGTTTGGAATCATAGACCTTTCACTCGCCCCTACTCCGGCAGTCGGCGATTCTGTAGCGCACATCCTGGAGGAGATAGGACTTGAAAGCTGCGGCGCACATGGCACGACAGCCACACTTGCAATGCTCAATGACGCTGTCAAAAAAGGCGGCGTAATGGCCAGCTCAAACGTCGGAGGACTCTCAGGCGCGTTTATTCCGGTCACTGAGGACGCGGGCATGATAGACGCGGCGCGTTCGGGCGCTCTTTCGGTTGAAAAGCTCGAGGCCATGACATCCGTATGCTCTGTAGGTCTGGATATGATCGTCGTTCCCGGCGACACTCCGGCAGAAGTCATCTCCGCGATAATCGCGGATGAGGCTGCGATCGGCATGGTGAATTCCAAGACAACGGCAGTGCGTCTGATACCGGCTATAGGCCTTGCGGACGGCGAAGAGCTTGATTTTGGCGGCCTTCTCGGAAACGGCCCGGTCATGAGGCTCAATACGAATTCCCCTGCGGTATTCATAAACCGCGGCGGCCGCATCCCTGCTCCGCTCCAGAGCTTGAAAAACTAAATCTTTTAGAATCAGAAAACGGCGGATTCCACTTTTTTCATTTGGAATCCGCCGTTGTTTTTGCGCCGCCATTTTTATTTTCTTTTCATTATTCTTGAAGTAGCTTATTGACCCTCAGTCGCCGGCAAGGCCGAGGCATCCTTGACATATTCAAAGCTTGTGATATGCATCGTCACTTCCCAGCGTGCGCTGGTCCTGCCGCTCCTCGAATAATACGCGTTTTCATTGTCCGAAATGCTCAGGTCTCGTATGAGATAACGGTTTGGGCTGTTCTCAATGGCCGCAATCCTCTCAAGCGCAGCCTCGCGGCTCGGCACGCTGAAATATATCGTAATAACCCTGCGCGCGATGTCGCTCTCCGCCGTTTCCGCATCGAAATCTATAGAATATTCGCTCGTCGAATCGAGTATTGTATGCAGCTCGAGCAGGATGTTGTTGATGTTGTTGTAGGTCGGTATCACCTGCGTCGGGTTCGGGTTCTTTGCAAAGACCTCGTCCACCGCCGCCTCCATGCTGCGCATCTGTACAAGCTTCATCTCACTTGCGTCGATCTGCAGATCGAGCTCCGCCTGCAAGGCATCGATTTCTTCCTTTTCTTCTACGATCGGCCCTTGTACCATAAAGTAGTAGGCCGCAACTATGATAAGCGCGCCGAGTAGTATGAGCTCGCGCATCGAAATGTTCTTTTTCATCTACGCAACCTCCCCCTCTACACTGCTTTCTGTGTCCGTGCTGCTTGCAGGCGCAGTCGCCTCTTTCTCCGGATCTGCTATGGTTATGAGGACAGAAGCCTTGAGGCGTCCTGCCTGAATCCTGTCACTGTCACTTGTATCCGCCGTATAGACGCGCACACTCTGCACCAGCTCCTCGGCATCGAGCCGCGCCTTTATCGCCGCCACATTGTCGAGATTTGCCGCAGTCACTTCAAGCGAAACCGAATTATCCACAACAGAAATCGAGCTTATGCTGCCCAGGCCGCTTGTCACCTCATCGAGCATATTTATCAGCTGAATTCTATTTACGATCACATATTCCTCGGCGTTTTGATAATTGTCCGTATAGCGCAGATATTTTTCGTGCACCTCCGGGTAGGCCTCAAGCGCCGTCTCAAGGCTCGTGAGAGTCGCGCGCGACTGCTCATATTTCTGACGCGCCTCGCCGAGATCCGCTATTCTGTCTATTACGGCTACCTTGCAAAATATCACGATGGCTATACCCAGTATTACGGCCATCGGGAGCACTCTTTTCAGGCTGTTGTCCTTGTTTTGGATCATCGCAAGGTTCATAGTGCGCTTTTGCGGAAGCTTTGCCTTTGCATTCCTGCCGCCCTTGCCAGCAGAGCCTGCGCCGTTTCCGCCGCCCTTGCCCTTCTTGCCGCCCTTTCCGCCAATCTCCATTGTCAGCAAATCCTTCAGACCGCGTTTTTGGGACTTTTGGCCTGCGCCGCTCGCAGCATATTTTTTTGAAAGGTCATCGCCCGTGCCATATTTTGAAAGGTCCTCGCCCGCGCTATATTGCAAAGAATCTCCACTTGCACCGTATTGCGAAGAACTTGCCACAGCACCATACTGGGAAGAATCTCCACCTGTTCCAAACTGGGAGAAATTTTCGCTGCCATAATTTGTATTGTCTGCCATCTTATTCCTCCTCTCCCAGTGTCGCGCTCAAAGCCATCAAGCAACGCGGAACCGCCTCGACACCTGCGCATTCCTCCGGCAAAATCTCGAGGATATCTCTTTGCTCAAAGTCGATATATCCAATGATTTCCTTGCAAAGTCCCTCAAGAGAAGCGCCGAGTCCGCAAAAGTAGACGTCGCATATCTCGGTCTGCTGATTTTCATATTTGTAAAAATTTACCGTTTTCATAATCTCCAGCGCAATCCGCTCGTACACGCTCCTGCACTCCGGGAAATCCAAAACGTTTTCGTGATTTGTATACCGATACGATGCCGCAAGGTATTTGTCGATATTGTAGACTGAAGCGATGGCCTCGTCTATCTGGCGGCAGCCGATATCCACAATCTTCGAAGCGCGCAGCTTTTCGCCCGCCGAGATGTAGATTCGCGTATGGTCATAGCCTACGTCTATCAGGCAAAATTCGCGATATGGGTCTGCGGAAACGACGGAGTGCTTCCTGAAAAGATAGATGAGCGCCATTTCGCGGGGCAGTGCAATTGCAAGCCGCAAGCCGCCGTTTCTCAGGAGATGTCTGTACTCGTCCACCACCTGACGACTCGCCGCCGCCGCGAGAATATCCATACTTACAGGGCTTCCGGCCTCATCAGTCTCCATATTTTCGAGTGCGTAATCGTAGAAATATCGCATACTGTCATTCCCCACGAAGTCACGAAATTCATATGGAAGATTGAGCTTTAGCTGATTTTCCGACATGACAGGCAGTGAGATCGCACGAAAATATGTGGAAGTCTCCGGAAGGAGCAATACACATTTTTTGCCAGAAAATCCATGAGAGCTGCGCATTTCCTTAAGGAAGCTCGAAAGCAGCTCATGTGATATTATGCGGTCGTCGCGTACGAGATTCTCCGGCAAACGCTCCACCGCCGTGAGGAGTCCGCTCGGCGTAAACTGCGCCATTACCACCTCACTCGTGCTTATTTCTATTCCAATTAGCGATTTTTTCATATCTATATCCATTCCTTTCGCGTTGCTCAAGGTAAAAGTTGCGCTTATACAGCTCCATTGTAGCAAAAAAATTACAAAAAAGCAAGCTATACGGGGCGGTTGGATGGAAAAACCAACAAAAATTGTCTGACTTGATTATTTTAAAACAGTCCCAGATACCACGAAATCAATTCGCTGCCGAAAAGGCTCGTCAGGAAATATCCGCACACTATGGCAGGTCCAAATGGAATAAGGTGCGGCTCGGATTTTTCTTCGTCTGCCGCCTCATCCACAAATTCGTTCTCTTCTAAGGCTTCCTCTTCTCTCAGCCCGCGCAGCTGCACAAGTCCCACGACTATGCCCACAATGCAGGCCAGCAGCAGCGCAAGTATATTCTCCTGCCAAGGAAAATACAGACCCAGCATAAAGAAGAGCTTGATGTCGCCGCCGCCCATGGATTCCTTTTTTAAAATTCTGTCCATGATAAGGACGATTATAAGGAGAGGCAGCGCGATCGAAAGACCTCCGATCAAGCTCTGAAGCGCTACATGCAGCATTTCGCCGCCGGAAGCAAGTCCGCCAAAACCCGCAAAATCGCCGGCAGGCAGTCCCGCAAAGTCACTGCTCCCGGAGAGAGCTGCGACCCCCGCCGTTTCCGCAGTAGCACCCGAGAGAGCTGCAGCCCCCGCCGTTTCCGCAGCGCCTGAAAGCCCTGAAGCCGTAGCCGTAAGTGGCAGAAGCAAAATCCGAAGTATAATGCCGCCTGCTATGAGCCTGTCCGGAATCAGATAATCCTCGATGTCTGCAAATGCGATGCACAGCGCTATGGAAAAAAGTACCAGCGCTGCAAAGGACGCAAGCGACAGGCCGTATTTCAGCACGATCAAAATATAGATCAGCGCGCCGCAGAGCTCACTAAGCGGATAACGCGCCGAAATCTTCTGCCCGCAGTAGCGGCACTTGCCCTTTAGAAAAAGCCAGCTAAAAAGCGGCACAAGATCCCTCACGCCCAGCAGATGCCCGCAGGCCATGCAATGCGAACGTCCCCGTGCAATGGGCTCGCCGGTTGTGATGCGTATCGCCGCGCAGTTTAAGAAGCTTCCCATCACAAGGCCTATGATTCCGGCCAGCGCGCAAATGTAAATTTTTAAAAAAAGTGTAAGTTCTGTCATTTTATATAAGTCCTTCTCAAAATCCTTCACGAAATTATTTTTGAGCGCATGTCGACATCGTCTCTGATTTTCGAGACCTGTAAATTTTAATTCTGCGCGTTTTCCAATGACATTATAGCGCTATTTTGAGATTTTTCCAAGGAATTTCGGCCGGGTTTTTGCCTTCCGACAGCATCGTGCGGTCTGAATTGTAACAATTTTGCCGCAAAACCGCCGGAAAACAGCATAGAAGTCGTTGTAAAATTGGTAAATATCAACTATAATAGGGATAAGGAACTCCTGAAAAAATCACGGACGCTGATGGAGTACAGCCGCTTCGTCTACCTGGTAAATGAAGCGCTGGAGCAGACCGAAAGTCTGCCGGAAGCCATTCGCGAGGCGGTTGCGAAGGCACAGGAAGAAGGAATACTTACAGAGTTTCTGCAAAAATACGGAACGGAGGCTTTGAATAAGATGTACGGAGAACTTACAAAGGAAAGATACGGCGAGCTCAGGGA
>CAVHIG010000038.1:0-19646 GCA_963636105.1 Anaerovoracaceae bacterium | reverse complement strand
CTGCTTGAGCTGACAGATGAGTGAGATAGTAAGTGAAGAGATAAGGCTGCCACACTATCTACAGCCCTATCTCTTCAAATAGCTTTAGCAGCCTCTGCCAAAACGTGAGCTCCTTTGCGCCCTCATCAAAATTCCTTACATCAGCCGTAATGCTGATATCCTTGTCCTTCCCCGCAGGAATTATATAAGTTACGGCCTTTGCGGCTATGTTAGAATGTTGAGGAGAAACGAATAAAGTTATATGAAAGGTGTAATTGAGATATATGGATATTGTGATAGATGCATTTACGGATGCGATGAAGGACGGGCTTTTGAGCGTGCCTGTGCTCTTTGTCGCTTATCTTTTTATGGAGCTTTTGGAAAAAAGCCAGAGACTGAATGAGGATATTCTGCGGGGTTACTCCCGTAAATTGGGGCCGTTTCTCGGTGGCATCCTGGGTATAGTGCCGCAATGCGGGATCTCGGGCGCTGCTGCTGCACTCTTTTCTACGGGTTCGGTGACTCTGGGCACAATGCTTGCTGTATTTTTCGCCACATCAGATGAGATGCTGCCAATTATGCTCTCCTCCCTTACAAGTGAAGGCGGCGTGGAGCTCAGTGAGATTTTGTATATTCTGCTTTCAAAGGCAGCGCTTGGGATATTGCTCGGATATATTGCCGATATCTTTTTCAGTCATCATCTCCGCAGGCTTTTCAGAGAAGGCAAGGATATCCATAGCTTTTGCGAACAGGAGCATTGCGAATGTGAGGAGGATGAAAATATCTGGAAGGCCGCTCTTGTGCATACAGTAAAAATCGCCATTATGCTTATTGGCGTAGGCTTTGTGCTGAATATCATCCTATCAGTTATAGGGATAGATGCGCTCACTTCATCAATACTCGGGACAGCAGTAGCCGGTCCGCTTATTCTGGCGCTTTTCGGACTCATTCCAAACTGTTCGATTTCCGTTGTGCTTACGGAAAGCTATATCGCCGGGATATTCGGTATAGGCGGGCTCTTTGCGGGGCTTCTCTCAAACGCGGGCATCGGACTCATCGTCCTTTTCCGCACAAACCGGAACCTCAAGGAAAACCTCGCCGTTTCCGCAATAATGTATATACTGAGCGCAGGCTGCGGGATACTCCTCGCAAGCTTTGTTTCATAGCCTCACCGATAGGTCAAATATAAGTCAAAAATTTCCAGTTGACAAGCCGCCATCTATTTGGTAGAGTTTATGGAGTAATTTCATATTCCATGAGGGATTTCATGAGGGAGTAGTTTGCGCGAATGCGTGGTTTGTCAACATTCTGATTATATGAAACAGTATAATCTGGCAAATCTTAAATAATGAGACTCATGTATATTGATGAAAGGTTTGTGCAAGATGCACTACTGATAGTTGATATACATGAGTCTGTTTTTTTCTGCCAGAGGCGATATTTTATGTGGATATGAGCTTACAAAAGACATTACTGACTGTGTATAAAAAGCAAAGGAGATAAGGGAAATGTTGCTGTTTTTTAAGGTGTTTTTTACGGAATTTATTGCCGAGATGGGAGATAAAACTCAGCTCATGCTGATCGCTCTTACTTCCAAATACAAGCTACGAGACATTATAATAGGTACGGCAGTAGCAATACTTGTGCTGAATGGGCTTGCTGTTCTTGCAGGCGGACTTGTCAGCGAATTTATTCCGGACTGGCTCATAAAGATGGTCGCGGCTCTGGCCTTTCTTTATTTTGCGGCATCGACAATCGCAGGAGATGATGACGATGAAGAGGAGGAAGGCGGCAAGACAAAGATCGCCTTTGCGCCGCTGGCAGTTTTCTGTACGTTTTTCGTAGCGGAGCTTGGAGATAAGACGCAGCTCACAGCTATCACATTTGGAGCAAATGAAGGCATGGAGGCGGCAGTTGTTGTATGGCTCGCCTGCTCGCTGGGACTTTTCGCGGCTGACATTCTTGGAATGCTGGTCGGCTATCTTTTGAAGAGCAAGACTCCGGACGGATTGCTCAATACGCTTGCGATTATCATATTCTCCGTATTCGGTATATATACGCTTTATCAGGGCCTATCTCTTATAAATGCAGCTGTCTGTCCGATACCGGTATGGCCTGCGCTTATAGCGGGAGCTGCCATTTTTGCCATTTTATGTGTCTGTCTTTTTGCAAGAAAGGCGAAAAATAGGGCTAAGTAATCAGCATACAATGTCCGGAAAGTGAAGCAAAGAAAGAAATCTCTCAAAAGCTATCATAATTATTGGATACAGTTTGAAAAAAGCGGCAAAAGAGTGTATAATGCTATAGGTGTTTTCGCGGAAACCGTGTGGCGCTATCGCTTCAAACAAACGTCAAAGGAGCAAGGAAATGCAGGATATAGTACCGGTAAAATACATAAATGACAAATTATTCATACTCGACCAGACCTTGCTGCCCGGCGAGGAGCGATATATGGAGCTTGCGACAAAGGAAGATGTGTGGGACGCCATTTACAAGCTGAAGGTGAGAGGCGCTCCGGCCATTGGCGTCGCAGCTGCCTACGGAATATACATCGCGACTCGGGACATTGAAAATACAAGCCTTAGAGATTTCAAATCGCAATTTGGCGATGTGTGCGAATATCTGAATTCCGCGCGTCCTACGGCGGTCAATCTGTCATGGGCGCTTGCCCGTATGCAAAAAAAGCTTGAGGAGCTTATGGCCGCTGCGGAAACTGCGGAGCCTGCGGGAGAGGCGGAAACTGCGGAGTGCCGCGGAGACGACGCCGTTTCCGCAAGAAATGAAGCCCTGAAGACGATAAAAGCCGCGCTTTTGCAGGAAGCTGAGACGATACGAAAAGAGGATGAGGCGAGCTGCAAGGCTATGGGCGAGTACGGGCTTACGCTGCTTCGGCCGAAGATGGGCATACTTACGCATTGCAACGCGGGCACGATAGCTACGGCAAAATACGGTACCTGTCTTGCGCCCATTCATCTCGGACAGGAGAGAGGCTATGATTTCAAGGTATTTGCGGATGAGACGAGGCCGCTCCTTCAGGGCGCGCGTCTTACGGCATGGGAGCTTCAAAGGTCGGGAGTGGACGTGACGCTTATTTGCGATAATATGGCGGCTACGGTCATGAAAAACGGCTGGATAGACGCTGTAGTGGTCGGCTGCGACCGCATGGCGGCAAATGGCGATGGCGCAAATAAAATAGGCACGATGGGCGTGGCGATTTTGGCAAAGGAATTTGGCATACCTTTCTATATGTATGTGCCGACTTCGACGATAGACCTTGCGACAAAGTGCGGGGACGATATCAAGATAGAGCTGCGGGACGGCGAGGAAATATACAGGGTGTGGTACGAAAAGCCGATGGCGCCGGAGGGGATAAAGACATACAACCCTTCCTTTGATGTGACGCCGGCGAGATATATTACGGCGGTTGTTACGGAAAAGGGCATAGTCTATCCGCCTTATGAGGAAAATCTGCGGAAGCTGTTTGAGTAGGATGGCAGTGAGTAGGCGGTAGAGGGATTTTGCCGAAGCCGGGAAAGGAAATCTTCGGATTTGAACGATATGGGAAATTTAGAAAAAAAACCTAATATTTTTGAGCGCAACGCAAAAATCATAGCAATCATAGCTGTATTTTTAGGCTCGACGTCAGGTGTTTTGGGAAAGCTTGTCACGGGAAATTCAATCATGATAGGCTTTTACAGATTGAGCATGGCGTTGCCGTTTTTTGCCATTCCGGTATTCTTGCGGCACAGAGATGAGCTAAAGGGCCTTTCGAAGCGGGCATGGCTGGGCTGCGCCGGGACGGGAGTTTTTCTCTTTGCGCATTTTTTCTTTTGGTTTAAGGCTGTGCAGCTTACGACAGTGGCGAGTGCGATTGTGATTCAATCCTTGCATCCGATCGTAGTGCTTTTGGTGACGGTATTTGTATGGAAGAAAAAGGTGAGTCTCAAGGCTGTGGCAGGCATTATTCTTGCTCTTGTAGGCGGCGCGATAGTCGCAGGCTTTGATTATACACTGGCGGGCGACAGTTTTTCGGGAGACATATGCGCGGCACTTGCGGGAGTATTCCTCGGACTGTACTTCTGTATGGGAAATGTTTTCAGAAAGGATGTACCGGCGAGTGTCTATGTATTTATCGTTTTTCTCTTTTGCTGGATTTCATTTCTTGTGGCGATGCTTGCGACGGGTACGCCTTTTAGCGGTTATCCGGGCTCGGATTTCCTGTGGCTTGCATTGATGGCGCTTATGTGCCAGATAGGCTCGCATGCGGTTTTCAACTGGACTCTCGGCTATGTGAGCTCGCTGTACCTCTCGGCGGTGGAGATGCTCGAAATCATATTTGCAAGTCTTCTTGCACTTGCGGTTTTCCTTGAGATTCCGACGCTTTCACAATGCATCGGAGGGCTTATCGTAATCGGCGGCCTTATGTATTACAACAGGCATTCATAGGAGAAAGTACAACATATGTCATATAAGGTAAAACTAAACGTATTTGAAGGCCCCTTTGACCTTCTCGTCTACCTCATAGAGGATTCACAGATGAGCATCTATGATATTCAGGTGGCGGAGATTACGGGGCAATATTTGGAATATATACAGAAAATGAAGGAAATGGATATCGCGGTGGCATCGGAATTTATGGTGCTGGCGTCGATGTTGATTGAGATAAAGTCCAAGATGATCCTGCCAAGGCCTGTAGCTTCGGATGATGATTTTGCCTTTGAGGAGGATCCAAGGACAGAGCTTGTGGAGCGCTTGATAGAATATAAGCGATACAAGGCGGCTTCTGAACGGCTTGCGGATTCTGAGAGTGAGGCCTTGAGTGTATTTGAAAAGCCGCAGGAGGATATTTCGCAATATACGGATGAACCGGATATATATCTGAGCCTGGATATCAAGCAGTTTGTGACAGCTTTCAATAATTTCCTGAGCGCAAAGAAGAGGATTGAGGAGGTCAGAAAGCATTATACGAGGATTGAGCGACAGCGTCAGACAGCCGAGGCAAAGGTAAATTTCATCTGTGACTTTTTTGATCACGCCGGGGAAAGGACAGTATCTTTCAGGAGACTTTTGACTGAAAATACCAGATATGAGACTGTGCTGACATTTACATCCCTTCTTGAGATGGTGCGGCAAAAGACTGTCGGACTTACGCAGAAGGTCATTTTCGGGGATATTGCGGTGACATATATGCCGCAGAGTGAAGAAGGAGGGCTGGAGGCTTGACAAGCAGAAGGAACGTAAAAGCGGCGCTTGAGGCGATGATGTACATATGGGGAGAGCCGCTTTCGGCAAAGCAGGCTGCCGAGGTGCTCAATATCACAACAGCTGAGGCCTATGCATGCTTTCAGGAGCTTGTGAATGAGTACGAGCAGGAGTGCAGAGGCATTCGTGTGCGAGAGATAAATAAGAAATTTCAATTCGTGACAGACGCAAAGCAGGCTGCTTATGTCGAGAGGCTGTGCACTCCGGTAAAGCGCAAGAGACTTTCGCAGTCGGCGCTTGAGGTGCTTGCGATCATTGCATATAAGCAGCCCGTGACAAGAGGAGAGATAGAAGCGATCCGCGGAATCAAATGCGAGAGGGTCATAGATGGTCTCTCGAAGAAGAGTCTTGTACGCGAGGTAGGCAGATCGCAGGCTATAGGCAGGCCTATATTGTATGGTACGACGGATGAGTTTTTGCGGCATTTTGGATTCAGCTCTCTTGGCGAGCTGCCTGAAATCGATGATATTGAGGGCGTGATCGCGATGGATGAGGACGAGCTTCAGCTTAAGATACCTGATGATTTGTGCTGATAGGGGAACTTTTTAAGGGAAGCATACGTCAAAGACGTAAGATATTCTGACGAAGCTTGAGTTTTGCTATTCAAACGAGGCTGAATGAAGAGATGGAGACAGTTTAATGATTATTTTAGAGGAAATAATAGTTGTAAATTTAATAGCTGTCGTATTGATGCTTTTCCTGATTGAATACAGGCGTAAAAACAAAAGAAATATTCACAGGAGCGACAAGATATATACTGTGATGGCAATCATCACGCTTTGCGGTGCTGTGACAGAGACCTTATCTTTTTTAGTGGACGGGACGGATATGCCTGCAGGCCGTGCATTGAATTATATAACAAACAGTCTCTCGTTTTTCGGCACGGTAACGATAGGCTTTCTTTGGTGCCTTTTTGTGGATCTTCGCACATATAGAAATGACAAGCTTACCGCTAAAAAGGTCAAAATTATAATTATACCGTGGCTTATTGAGGTCGCGGCGCTTATTTACAACCTTTTTGGGACGGATATTATATTTGTGATTTCGCAGGATAATTTATATCATAGAGGACCTTATGTGGCAATCGGATATGTTACGCTCATGATTTATTTTGCCTACAGCATTTATGATGTCTCATGTTCAAGAAAGAGAGCCTTGTATCTGAGCTTTTTCCCGATTTTGTATTTTATCGCACCCTGTCTTGCGGGTGTGGTTTCGCAGTTCATTTTCTACGGAATCACGACATCCTGGATATCTGTGGCGCTTGCGATGATTTTTGTGCAGATGCAGACAGATTCTGAAAATATACTTGTAGACGCACTTTCCGGACTTTACAACCGCAGATATCTGAGCAGAGTACTTGCAAAGAAGGATATTATGAACGCAAAATCCTTATATGGGATAATGATGGACATAAATGATTTTAAGAAAATCAATGATACTTACGGACATGGCAAGGGCGATCAGTTCATATCTGCGATGGGAGAGATTATTTTCAGATCTATATCGGACGGCGGCATGCCGATCCGTTACGGAGGAGACGAATTTGTGATACTGCTCACTGATGTCACTGAGGAGAGCGTAGAGCAGACCATGCGGAATATTTATGATAATATTCGTGAGTTCAATGAAAGCAGCAATGAAGAAATTCGATTGAGCGTATCCATGGGATGTACAAAGCGCGGAGAAAATGATGACGTCGATACCTTCCTGACGAAAATGGATGAGAAGATGTACGAAGAGAAGAGGAAGTATCATCTTAATAAGGACAAGGCTTGCTCATAAGCTTTAAAAATTCCTAAAAAAAATCCCGAAAATTTCGGGATTTTTATTGACTTTATTACGTTAATGTATTACCATAATAACGTTGCAAAACGAAACACCCACAAATAATGAAAAACTGAGATGAATACAGAGGCAGACGAAGAAAAATGGTGATTGAAACGGAGAATTTGAGATATGATGAGCGTGCCGTGCTGGCGCTTAGAGAGCTTTATACGACATACGGCTACACTCAATACAAAATGAGGAAATTTGAGGAGTACGACCTCTACGTGCAAAACAAGGAGTTTTTGAGCTCTGATAATATAATAAGCTTTACGGATACAAGCGGCAAGCTGATGGCGCTCAAGCCTGATGTGACGCTGTCGATAGTAAAGAATACGCGCGACAGCGCGGTGCCTTCGGGGACTGTGCAGAAGCTTTGCTATGATGAGAATGTATACAGGGTGTCGAAGGGCACGCATCGTTTTAAGGAGATAAAGCAGGTGGGTCTCGAGTGCATCGGCGATGTGGACGCTTATTGCGTGAGCGAGGTGCTATGCCTTGCGCTGCGGAGCCTGCTTTTGGTGAGCGAAAGTTGCGTGATGGACGTGTCGGATCTTTCGATTCTTTTTGCGCTTTATGATTATGCGGAGGTGCCTGCTGAGGCAAGGCGCAGGTTGACGACGCTCATTCATGAGAAAAACGGCCATGAGCTTTCGGCTTTCTGCGCTGAGATAGGCATGTCCGCGACCGCGGCGGAGCTTCTCGCGGAGCTCATTTCCTACAATGGGATGCCAGAGGAGGTATTCCCGGGGCTTGAAGGGCTGGCTGAGAAAATCGGCGCGCAAAGCGAGTTTTCCCGTTTTAAGGATGTGATAAATTCTCTGGCCGCGGGACTCAAGGAAAAGCTGAGAATAGATTTTTCCGTGGTAGGCGATATAAGCTATTATAATGGCATAGTTTTCAAGGGCTTTGTGGAAGGCGTGCCCGGCAGCGTGCTTGCGGGCGGGCAGTATGACCCTCTTATGCGCAAAATGGGCAGGAGATCCAAGGCTCTCGGCTTTGCGGTATATATCGATATGCTGGAGCGGCTCAATATCTTCGAAAAGGACTACGATTATGACGCGGTGCTTCTCTATGATGAAGGAATATCCATCCGCAGTATAAAGGCGGCTGTGGAGAAGCTGACAAAGACATATCAGAGGGTGATAGCGCTCAGGAGTCTTCCGGAGAAGGCCTCATACAGAAAGCTTTTCAGAGCAGAGCCGGACGGAGGGATTTCCGGCGATATAAATTTAGACGGCGAGCCCACGGAGGTGACAGAATGAAGACAATGCTAAATGTAGCGCTTCCAAAGGGAAGGCTCGGAGAAAAGGTATATGCGATGTTTGAGCGGGCCGGCTATCCCTGCCCGTCAATAAAGGAAGAAAACAGAAAGCTTATTTTTGAAAATGAAGAGGCCGGCGTCCGTTACTTTTGGGTGAAACCCTCGGATGTGGCCATCTACGTAGAGAGAGGCGCGGCTGATATCGGTGTCGCGGGCAAGGACATCCTGCTTGAGTATGAGCCGGATATCTACGAGCTCCTCGACCTGGGCGTCGGCAAGTGCAGGATGGCGGTCGCAGGCCCACGCAGTTTCCGCGGCGACATGGGACGGACGCTGAGAGTAGCTACAAAGTTTTCCAATATTGCCGAAAATTACTATGCTTCCATAGGCAGGGACATAGACATCATACATCTAAACGGATCCATTGAAATTGCGCCGATTCTGGGCCTTTCGGACGTGATTGTGGATATCGTGGAGACGGGCGCGACGCTCAAGGCAAACAATCTCGCGGTTTTGGAGACGATTTGCCAGATAAGCGCGCGGCTGATTTCAAATAAGTCGAGCTATAAGTTTAAGACGGCGGCGATTGAGGCGGCCGCGGAGAGTTTGAAAAAGCAGGTGATTTGCGATGATTAAGATAATGGAATATGGACAGACGGCGGCGAGCGAGATTTTCGCGCGGAGCATGGCGGCGGCGGACGTGTCAGGAGTCGTGTCTGAGATAATAAGTGATGTGCGGGCGCGCGGCGATGAGGCGCTTTTCGAGTATGGGAGGCGCTTTGATAAGGCGGAGCTTTCTTCTCTTGCGGTAACGGCGGAGGAAATGGCGGAGGCGCTCTCGCGGGTTGAGCCGGAGTTTCTCGCGGTTTTGGAGAAGGCGGCGGCAAATATCAGGAAGTTTCACTCAAGGCAGGTGCGAAACAGCTTTATCATAAATGATGAGGACGGCATCGTGATGGGGCAGAAGGTCATTCCTATAGATAAGGTCGGGCTGTACGTGCCGGGCGGTACGGCGGCATATCCTTCGACTGTGCTTATGGATTCGATTCCGGCGAAAATCGCGGGCTGTCCGGAGGTCGTGATGGTGAGCCCTCCAAGCGCGGACGGGAGGATAAATCCCGCGATTTTGGCGGCAGCTCATGTGGCAGGAATCGATAGGATTTTCAAGGTGGGCGGCGCGCAGGCTGTGGCGGCATTGGCATATGGCACGCAGTCTATTCCGCGGGTGGACAAAATCGTCGGCCCGGGCAATGCCTTTGTGGCTGAGGCGAAGAAGCAGGTTTTCGGTCAGGTGGCTATAGATATGATAGCAGGGCCGAGCGAGATTTTGATAGTGGCAGACGGAAGGTCAGATCCGGCGCATTTGGCGGCAGACCTCCTCTCTCAGGCGGAGCACGACAAAATGGCCAGCGCCGTGCTTGTCACGGATTCCGCGGAGCTTGCGCAAGCGGTAAGCGGCGAGCTTGAAAAGCAGATTCCGCTGCTTGAAAGAAGCGAGATAGCGAGAGCTTCCATAGATACAAATGGCAAGATTATAATAGCCGAAAGCATAGCAAGCGCCATAGAGATAGCAAATGAAATTGCGCCGGAGCACCTGGAGCTTTGTGTGGATGAGCCATTTGCATATCTCGATAAGGTGCGTCACGCGGGTTCGATATTTATGGGCAGAAATTGCCCTGAGGCTCTGGGCGACTACCTCGCGGGACCGAATCATACGCTTCCTACGATGGGTACAGCCAGATTCTCAAATCCGCTTTCCGTGGACGATTTTGTAAAAAAGACGCAATACACATATTATACAAAGGATGCGTTTTCAAGGGTGGCAGGTGATATAGCCGTTTTTGCGACAAAGGAAGGGCTGACCGGCCACGCAAGGAGCGCGCTTATACGCATGGAGCAGTAGCCTTATACAGCTTGCACATGCGAGATTGTGTCGATTGCTTAGCTCTTTTGCAAGCTGAATATGTTTTTATGAATTTTTACAGGCCGTGTAGGCAGTAAATACAATTCAAGGGAGGATATGGGAAATGAGCAGATTTTTTTCTAATAAATTTGATAAGCTGGTGCCCTACACACCGGGCGAGCAGCCAAAGGAGATGAAATACCTGAAGCTGAATACAAACGAATCTCCGTGGCCGCCGAGCGCAAAGGCGAAGGCAAGGGCGGCGGCTGCGCTTGAAAGGCTGCAGCTCTACTCGGATCCGGATTGCACGGAGCTTGTAAAAAAGGCTTGCGAAATATATGGCGTAGAAAAGGACGAAATCCTCTTTGGAAATGGCTCCGATGAGATTTTGAACTTCGCTTTTGCGGCATTTTGCGACGATGAGCATCCGGCGGTCTTTCCAGACATCACATACGGCTTTTACCCGGTCTTTGCGGACATGAACCGCGTACCCTACGAGGAAAAGCCGCTTGCAGAGGACTTTTCGGTAAATGCCGCGGACTATATGGGCATAGATAAGACGATATTCCTCGCAAATCCAAATGCGCCTACCGGCATGGCGCTTTCTCCTGCGGTTATTGAAGAGATTGTAAAATCGAATCCGAATTCAGTAGTCGTGATAGATGAAGCTTACGTGGACTTCGGCACGGAGAGCGTGGTGCCGCTCATTCACAAGTACGATAATCTCCTCGTGACCCAGACCTTCTCAAAGTCGCGCTCTATGGCGGGCGCAAGACTGGGCTTTGCTCTGGGCTGCCGCGAGCTCATAGCTGACCTCAATACGATAAAATATTCCACAAATCCATATAATGTGGGCAGTATGGCGCAGGCCGCAGGTCTCGGCGCTCTTGAGGATGAGTCCTATACTCGCGGAAACTGCGAGAGGATTGCGCAAAATCGCGAGTACTTCGCAGGGAGGCTTGCGAAGCTAGGCTTTGAGGTGCTTCCTTCTACGGCGAATTTTGTGTTTGCAAAGCATCCTGATTTTTCAGGCAAGAAGCTCTATGAGGAGCTGAAAAAAATAGGAATTTTGGTGCGCCACTTTGACAAGCCGCGCCTTAGGGAATACAATAGAATTACTATCGGCACAAAGGAGCAGATGGATGAGCTCTGCGAGGGGATAGTAAGGGTAATGGGGAGTCAGCGGTGAGCTGTGAGCTGTCAGCTGCTGATTAAAGAAAGAGGTAAGAAATGAGAAAAGCTGAAATACTGCGGAAGACGAAGGAGACGGACATCGCTCTCACGCTAAACATAGACGGAAGCGGGCAAAACGCCGTTTCCACAGGCTGCGGCTTCCTCGACCATATGCTTACACTTTTTGCAGTACATGGCAAATTTGACATAGAATTAAAGTGCGAGGGAGACACCTATGTGGATTATCACCACACGGCAGAGGATATAGGCATAGTGCTCGGACAGGCATTTTTGCAGGCTCTCGGCGACAAGAAGGGCATAGTGCGCTACGGACAGATGATTTTGCCGATGGATGAGGCCTTGATTTTGTCGGCGGTGGATTTTTCGGGCAGAGGCTGCCTGGGATACGCGCTTGAAATTCCGACCGAGAAGGTGGGAGATTTTGATACGGAGCTTGTGAAGGAATTTTTCCTGGCCTTTGTGCGGGAGGCGCGTGTGACGCTTCATATAAGGCAGCTTGCCGGTGAAAATGCGCATCATATCATAGAGGGCGCTTTCAAGTCGGCAGCGCGCAGCATCAGAGCGGCTGTGAAGATAGACAGTGAGTTTGCGGACGAAATCCCATCTTCTAAGGGAGTTTTGTAAAAGGAAATATAGGAAAGAAAATGATAGCAATAGTAGATTATGGTGTGGGGAACCTTTTTTCCCTGAAAAGCTCGCTTGCGGCGGTGGGCGCGGATGTGACAGTCACAAGCTCCGCCCTTGAGATAGAAAAGGCGAGCGCGGTGATTTTGCCCGGAGTGGGCGCCTTTGAAGATGCCGCGAGGAAGCTTCGCGAAAGCGGACTCGACGAGGTGGTAGTGCGCCTTGCAAAAGGCGGCAAGCCGCTTTTGGGAATTTGCCTTGGAATGCAGCTTCTCTTTGAAAAGAGCTATGAATATGGCGAGCATGAGGGGCTTGGACTTATTAAAGGTGATATAATACCGATAGAAGGCGCGGTGCCGGCGGATTACAAGATTCCGCATATCGGCTGGAATGCCCTGTCCCTTGCAAAGGAATCTCCAATTTTTAAATATGTCAAGGACGGCGATTATGTATATTTTGTGCACTCATATTATGCCGCAAATTGCGAGGAATCCGTGACCGCAAAGACGGAGTACGGTGCGGAGCTGACGGCGGCTGTGCAAAGCGGAAATGTCTACGGCTGCCAATTTCATCCGGAAAAAAGCGGCGAGGTCGGTCTATCCATACTTCGCGCCTTTACTGAGCTCATGGAGGGAAAATAATGTATATATATCCTGCGATTGATTTATATGAGGGCAAGGCCGTGCGACTTTTCAAGGGCGACTATGCCCGTATGGAGGTTTTTAGCGATGATCCGTCGGCGGTCGCGGCAGATTTTAAGGCCTGCGGCGCCGAACGTGTGCATCTTGTGGATCTTGAAGGCGCAAAGAGCGGTGAGACTCCGAATCTGGATACAGTTCTCAAAATCCGAGAAAGCTCCGGTCTGTTTTGTGAGATAGGCGGCGGCATCAGGAGCATGGAGGTTGCGGAGAAGTATCTCGAAAGCGGCATAGATCGTGTGATACTGGGTACTGCCGCGGTAACGGACAGGGCCTTCCTCACGACGGCGGTCGCGCGCTATGGCGAAAGAATCGCGGTCGGCGTGGATATAAGGGACGGCTTTGTAGCGATAAAGGGCTGGACGGAAAAATCCTCGCTTGAGGCCTTTGCGTTTTGCAAGGACATGCAGGAGCTTGGCGTGCGGACGCTCATATGCACCGACATCTCCAAGGATGGCGCTATGAAGGGCACAAATCACGAGCTCTACAGGAGACTGAGCTCTGAGCTCGACCTGGACATCGTGGCGTCCGGCGGCGTTTCCGCGATAGAGGACGTGAAAAGGCTTGCGGCGCTGGGCATACACGGCGCCATCATCGGCAAGGCCTATTATACGAAGGCCATAGACCTGAAGGAAGCTGTGGAGGTGGCGAAATGATTACGAAAAGAATAATCCCCTGCCTGGACGTGAGAGACGGGCGCGTTGTGAAGGGCGTAAACTTCGCAGGTCTGCGCGATGTGTCCTCTCCGGTGGAGCTGGCGGAGTTTTATACAAAAAACGGGGCAGACGAACTGGTATTTTATGACATTACTGCCTCCTCTGAAGGGCGCAAGCTCTTTACGGACATACTTTGCGAGACGGCAAGGCGTGTATTCATTCCGCTTACGGTGGGCGGAGGCATAAATACGATAGAGGATTTTGACCGTGTGCTGAAATGCGGTGCGGACAAGGTCAGCGTAAATTCCGGAGCGATTCGAAATCCGGGACTTATCGAGGAAGCGGCGCGGCTTTACGGCGACCAATGTGTGGTGCTTTCTGTGGATGTGAAGCGCGTGGACGGAAGCTTTCGCGTGTTTGCGAAGGGCGGAAGAGAAAATACCGGAATGGAGGCTATCGAGTGGATAAAGCGCTGCGTGGATAGCGGCGCGGGCGAGGTTGTGGTGAATTCCATCGACACCGACGGTGTAAAGAAGGGCTTTGATCTTGAAATGCTTTCAAAGGTGTGCGAGGCGGTGTCCGTGCCTGTGATAGCGTCGGGCGGCGCGGGCTGCATTGAGGACTTTATCACGCTTTTTAGGAGCGTGCCGAAGGTGGACGCGGGGCTTGCGGCTTCGATATTCCACTTTGGCGAGGTCGCGATTTCGGATTTGAAGAAGGAAATGAAGGCTGCGGGGATTCCGGCGAGAGCTTAGTGGTTCGGCCTACACCTACCCTCGGAACCAAATGACTTACACATGGTTCCGAGGGTAGCTTAGGCCTCACTGCGTATTGAAAACAAGGAGAATAAGAATATGCTTAATATAGATGAACTGAAATTTGACGAGAAGGGGCTTATACCTGCGATAGTGGTGGATGCGGAGAGCAAGAGGGTGCTTACACTGGCATATATGAATCGCGAGAGCCTTGAAATTTCGATGGAGAAGGGGCTGACCTGTTTTTGGAGCAGGTCCAGGCAGGAGCTTTGGCTGAAGGGCGAGACCAGCGGGAATTATCAGCACATCGTTTCGATTACGGCAGATTGCGACAAGGACGCGCTGGTAGTTATGGTAAATCCTGACGGCCCGGCCTGCCACCTGGGAACATTTTCCTGCTTTGAGCAGCCGCTATTTGAAAAGGCGGGCTCTCCTGCGGAATCCGCATGTGCCGCAGCGGCTTGCAAGGAACAGGAAGCTGACGGAGAGGCGGCGCCGTTTACATATGAAGGCCTCATGGAGCTGATAAAGGGCAGAAAGACCTCGCCAAAGGAAGGCTCGTATACGACTTATCTTTTTGAGAAGGGTCTGGATAAGATTTTGAAGAAGGTGGGCGAGGAGTCCACAGAGGTCATCATCGCGGCAAAGGCTGAGGACAAGCGTGAGACGGTGTATGAAATCGCGGACCTTGCTTACCATGTAATGGTACTTATGACAGAAGCAGGTATTTCGCTGGATGATATCACTGCGGAGCTTGCATCGCGTCACGTGATAGATCACAAGGTAAAGCAGGAGAAAATGGTATAATGAGTATTGGAAAAAATTTGGAATTTTGGGAAAAGGCGCTCGCGGCGCCTTTTGACTTGCATGTGCATTCGAATTTCAGCGACGGAGCGGACAGCCCGCGCGACATCGTGCTTGCGGCCATCGACAAGGGGATAAAGACGCTCGGATTTTCGGATCATTCCTACATAGAGTGCGACAAGGAGTGGTGCCTTCCAAAGGACAGCGCGGCGGAATACAAGGCCGCGATAAATGCGCTCAAGGCTGAATTTTCAGGGCAGATAGACATACTTTGCGGAATCGAGCAGGATTTTCATACGGAGCTTCCGGCGGAGGGCTACGATTATGTCATCGGCTCAGTGCATCATATTTTCGTAGGCGGCGAGTATATTTATATGGATGAAACGGCCGAGCTTTTGCGTGAGGCCGCAGGGAAGCACTTCGGCGGAGATATGCTCGCGCTTTGCGAGGCATATTTTGAAAATGTGGCTCAGGTGTATAGGAAGACCGGCTGCGATTTTGTGGGACATTTTGATTTACTCACGAAGTTTAACGAACAGGAGCCGCTTTTTGATGAGAGACATCCTCGCTATGTGGCAGCCTATCGGCGTGCGGTCGATGCGCTTATAGCGGATGGCTGCCGGGTTTTCGAAATAAACTATGGCGCGATAAGCCGCGGCTACCGCACTACACCTTACCCTTCGGAGGGCATACGCAGTTACATCCGCGAAAAGGGCGGGCGCTTCATCTGCTCAAGCGACAGCCACGCAAAGGAGACTGTGGGTCAATTTCTGAGGAAGATGTTTTAGAAGGAGTTTGTAAAATGGTCATAACTTTCAATGGGATGAAGGTGGAGATAATAAGGAGCAATCGCAAGACCGTGGCGCTTGAAATCAAGGAGGCAGGGATTTTTGTGCGCGCGCCATATCGTATGAGCGAGGAGGAAATCAGAGAGTTTTTATCCGAGAGAAACGAGTGGATTGTCAAGCATCTGGCGATACTTGAGGAGCGTCTTGCGCAGCGGAAACAGCTTGGGTTCTTCTCGCTCGAGGAGATAGAGGCGCTTGGGGAGAAAGCAGTGGAGGTGATTCCGAAAAAGGTGGAGCATTATGCTTCGATAATAGGCGTTGATTACCGGCGGATCACAATCAGAAATCAGCGCACGCGCTGGGGAAGCTGCTCAAGTAATGGCAATCTGAACTTCAATTGCTTGCTGATGCTCTTTCCGGATGAGGTCATAGATAGTGTGGTCGTCCATGAGCTGTGCCACAGAAAGCATATGGATCACTCCGCGGAATTTTATGCAGAGGTGGAGCGAGCCTTCCCAAATTACAAGAAATGCCAAAAATGGCTCAAAGAAAACGGCGGCCAATACCTATCAAGGATGCCATAGAGCTTTTCTCCATGCCTTTCGCAGACAAAGTCGATTTCCTTTTTTAGAAATTTCGCAATCGAATTTGCGGAAAATGTCCTGCCAACGTTTGCAATTACGTAGGAAATAATACGTTCAAGCATATCGACATCTCGAATGTTATTATGTTTTACAGTATCCTTCAGCTGCACTGAATTAAACAAATCATTAAGGTATTGCTTGCACGGAGCCTCTACAAAATTAAGATTCGCTGACTTGCCACAGGCATGCTTGACTTTATACTCCTTTGGGAGTATACTTTAGAAAAGAGACTTTTGCGTTTTGCGATGAGGAGATGGGATATGAGGATTATTTATCACGGCTCGAAGGATATTATTGAAATCCCGACATTTGGTAAGGGAAAAAAATATAATGATTACGGACTGGGATTTTATTGTACCGAGGATATCGGCCTTGCGTTTGAATGGGCCGTGGATCTGAGGAGGGACGGATACGCAAATAAATATATGATAGATGATTCCGGTTTGTCGATTTTAAACCTGAATGATGAGAATTTTACCGTCTTACACTGGCTTTCGCTTTTGCTCGAAAATAGGCATTTCGATATGCCCTCGCCGTTGGCGGCAGAAGCAAAAGAGTATATCTCGGAATTTTTCGGAGTGGAGTATAAGAAGTACGATGTCATCATCGGTTATCGGGCGGATGACAGCTATTTTTCTTTTGCGCAGGATTTTATAAGCGGTGCGATATCATACCGGCAGCTGGCGAATGCCATGAAATTGGGCAATTTGGGCGAGCAGATCGTCTTGAAAAGTCGCAGAGCCTTTGAAAGACTGCAATATATCGGTGCTGAGCGCGCGGCGGCGGATGAATGGTTCCCGAAAAAGGAAAACAGAGATAAGCGTGCGAGGCGAGATTATTTCGACACGGAGAAGAACAGACGGCAGCGGGGCGATATCTATATTACACAGATTATGGATGAGGAGATGAGGGCTGATGATCCGCGCTTACGATAAATTGTATTTGGAAAGAGCGAGGGCTTTGCTCGGGCGTATGCTCGATTTTGCCGTGTATGACCTGAAGCTGGAGATATGCGGGTTTTATAGAGACTTTTGTGAGTCGGAATATGCCGCAAAATTCGAACGCGGCGATGCGACGCTTTTGGCCGGAAAGTCAGGGATAGAGCTTGCCTACGACATAACGTGCACAAGCTCGACAGAGCCGCGTTTTACATCAAACCGCAGTCCGGAATATTGGGCCGGCTGGGCCTTGGCCTATTATCAGTGGTATACCGCCTTGAGCTTTGGGAAGATAAATTCCATAGTCCCGATAGAGGATGTCCTCGCCATGTATCCCAAATATCACGAAATGGATATTATGCAGTTTGTGGACGCGATGAATGAGGCCTATGCAGTGCAAAAGCGCTTTACAAATCTGAAAGAGCGGCGCAGAGAAGCAGGCCTTTCTCAAAGTGAGCTCGCCAAAATATCGGGTGTGCCGCTGCGGACGATACAGCAGTATGAGCAACGGCAAAAAAATATAAACTGCGCAAGAGCTGAGACGCTGCTCGCACTCGCGCAGGCCTTATCCTGCCCGCTTACGGATCTTTTGGAGATACCGGCGGTGGAAAGCGGCACGCTATAGTTTTTGCAATTTGACAGGTCTTTCATTAAAAGAGAATTTTTTTCAGAAAAACGATGACTCCTTATCGCATTCTGGCTCGGATGAGAGCAGGGATGTTTTTGTGGAACGAAAATCACATATTTCTATGCTTATGGAAGGATGCTCTTCCGTAAGCTTTTTTTGAGCCTAAAAGACCTTGCATGGTATCGTTCAAATCCTGTATTGAGGCAGCTATTCCCTCTGCTTTTTTCATAAATATGATACCTGCTTCGGTCAGTACGACGGGTTTGCTGCGCAGGAAAAGCTGGATACCGAATTCCTCCTCCAAAGCCGCCATTGAGCGACTTATAGTCGGCTGTGAAATAAAAAGCTCCTTTGATGCCCTTGAAACGCTTCCGGTCTCTACAATTTTGAGAAAGTATTTTATTTGAGTCAGTGTCATTTGACGATCTCCTTGATTTCGTGATACAAATTTGCGATATATGTCCTGGGCAGAAAAATAACGATTTTGTAGAGTTATGTTTAAATTTTATCATTCTGGTTTACATAAATCAAGGAAATTATAGCTTTTTGTAATAATTCACTATGAATACTAACAATTATGCAGGGAATGTGAACTATGCTAAAGTTAGATATATAACAAGGAGGTAGAAGTATGAACAATCAAACCACTAATTCAAAAGCGGTTCCAACCTACAATGTATCGAAGATCGCTTGGCTGTATTTTATCGCAATCTTATGTCAGATGGTCGCAAATACCATGATCAACGCTTACGTATCCTTCTATGTAACAGAAAGGATGCTCGTAAGTGCGGTAGTCATGGCAGGAGTACTTACCGTATCCAGAATATTGGACTTGGTAGTAGGCACGGCCGCAGGAGTTATCGTTCAGAAGGTGCAGCCGCGTTTCGGACAGTATAGGTCCTGGCTGCTTTACGGACCGCTTCTTGTATCAGGCGGCTCCACTCTCTGCTTTATCAATCCAAATATATCTCTCGCAATCAAAATGGTATTTGTTTGCGTAGGTTATCTGGCTTATGGAGTAGGAATGAGCTTTGTACAGCTCGGTCAAAACGCACTTATTCCGAGAATCGCAGGCAGCAACGCTGCGGACAGAAACAAACTTTCATCGAGAATCACTCAGGGACAAAACATAGCTCGTTTGATTTCAGGCGCACTCATCATTCCTTGCATTACATTCTTTGACGGCCTCGGAGTGGACGGCTATACAGTAGTTCAGATTCTGTTCTCAGTGATCGCTCTCATCGGACAGGGTTTCCTTTTCTTTGGACTCAGAGAAGTGGATAAATTCAATCCGGATTTCAAGGCAAACAACGAGGCGTCCATGCAGAATCCGTTCAAGATCATCATCGGCGCATTCAAAAACAAGCTTCTTGCCGTATTGCTCGTATCCGACGTGCTTCGTTTCACGACTATGCAGACAATCGGAGCTCTCGGTGCATACTACTTTACTTACGTAGCAGGAAACTTCAGCATGCTTGCCGTAAGTACAACGGCACAGGGCTTCTGTTCAGCACTCGGCGCATTTGTATGTCCTATGTTTTCAAGAAGGCTCGGAAAGAGAAATTCAGCTATTGTTTCGGGTACGATTATGACTCTCGCAATGGGCTACCTTTCCTTTTTCGGAGGCTCCGCAATGACATACATCGTATGCAACAGTATTACGCAGTTTGCATTTGTAATAC
>CAVHIG010000037.1:8885-20414 GCA_963636105.1 Anaerovoracaceae bacterium | reverse complement strand
GCTAAGCTCATCTCGCCGGTTTTGGGCTGCGACTTTGTCCACACGGATTTTGCGGAGCAAAATCCGTGCCAAAGGCTCGCAGCAGCCAAAACCCTGGCTCGAATCGCTTGCTGTCTCTAGCTGCTCGTCACAAGGGCCTGCAGACAGCTAACGCCCCAAATCTTCCTTGTAACAAATAATTTGATAAAGTATAGTTTTTAAAACTGATACATACGCTTTATTACATACAAAAGGGTTAATTATAATGGGTAAGAAGAAAAATAAAGGATCTAAGAATAATTCAAGTAATTCAGGTAAAATCGCAAAGCCTGTAAAGGCAGAAAATAAGTCTCAAAAGGTGCAGGCTGCGCCTGAAGCCGGTAGTTGTAAATCTAAGGAAGATTTTGAGGTTGAAAAGCCGGAAAATCTCAAGAAAAATATAGCATGGCCGCACAGGAAGTTTTATGAGTGCTATGGTTTGCTTGGAATATTGGCAGGGATAGCGGTGATTTTCAAGGTGTTATTCTTTTATGACTTTGTGGGTCTGTCCGCAAATTTTGATATTGTATGCATACTTACCTGCTGCTTTGTATTTTTGCTTTTCAAGATGTTTTCCTGCAAGTGGATATCGGCGGTGCTTTATCTTGCGCTGTCTGTATTGATGTTTTGCGATGTCACCTATTGCAGTTATTTCAACAACTATCTTTCTGTAAATCTTTTGGGCTCTGCTGGGATGCTCGGGGATATCACAGCAAGCATAAAAGAAGTCATAAAACCTGAATTTTTCCTTATGTTTTTGGATTCTGCGCTTGTGTTTGCCTGCCTGATCGTAAGGCAGGTGAAAAAGCATAGAGAGCGCCGCACAGAGAAGTTAGAGAAAGCACCTTCAGCAGAGAATGTAGAGGAAGTGTCTGCAGGAGAAAAGATAGAGAAAGCACCTGCAGCCGAAACCGGGAAGAGCCCGGAGTATGCAGAAAAAGCCGGAAAAGCAGAAAGCAGCGCAGTTTCCGCAAGGGTAAGAAAGATACTGCTGTGGCTTTTGAACCTGCTAGTCTGCCTTGCACTATTTATCGGACTTGCGGCATTTATAGTCATGAATCCCGCAGAAGACAAAATGGTAAAATCTGTCTCGAATCAGGAGATAATCACTTATCATATAAAGGACATCATCGAAAATGGCCTGAATAAAGGCACAGACGAGGACAAGGGAGGCCTTTCCGCTTTTGAAGACAATTACGATATCGAAAAGCTCGGCCCTCTCTTTGGCGTGGCAGAAGGAAGAAATCTCATAGTGATACAGCTTGAGTCCTTCCAGAATTTTGTAATAAATAGGGAATACAACGGGCAGGAAATCACGCCTGTTTTGAACTCGCTCATAGAGGATCAGAGTATATATTTTGACAATTATTACCACCAGACGGGTCTTGGAAATACCTCGGACGCGGAGTTTGCGACAAATAATTCCATATATGGATCTATGTCAAGCTATACGAATAAGCTATATTTGGGTAATTATTTCCGCGGACTTCCGGTGCTGCTCAGCGAGCAGGGCTACGAGACGGCGGTATTTCATGCTTATGAGGATCTTGATTTCTGGACGCGAAAGGATGCGTATCCGGGGCTCGGCTTCCGCACATTTTATGGGGGCTTGAAGTCAAAGACAAAAGGCGGAGTCTATGAGGAAGGCCAGTGGATCGGCTGGGGTATAGCGGATCACGTATTTTATCCGCAGACAGTGGAGATAATGGAGGGGATGAGCCAGCCGTTTTATAGCTTCCTGATCTCGCTTTCGAATCATCATCCTTTTGATATTCCGGAAAATCTCTATACTCTTGAGCTTTTGCCGGATGATGAGGGTACCCTGGTGGGCAGCTACCTTGAGAGCGTATCCTACACTGACTGGGCGCTCGGGCAGTTTTTGGAGGAGCTGAAGAAATCCGGCTTGTATGAAAATTCCATAATTGCCATTTATGGCGATCATGTGGGACTTACTCACAGCGATGAGGTGGATGCGCAGATGACCAAGCTTCTCGGCCATACCTACGATTTCGACGATATGATGAATGTGCCGCTTGTGATACACATTCCAAATGCAGACAAGGAAGTGCAGCAGATCGTCCATACCGCGGGCGGACAGCTTGACTTTTTGCCGACAATGGCTTATCTTCTGGGCTTTGACGAGCTCGATACAATCTACCTCGGGCACAACATCCTGACTGAGGATGAGGGCTTTGCGGCAGTGCAGACCTATATGCCGCGCGGTTCCTTCTTTACCGATGAGATAGGCTTTGAAATGTCGCGCGATGGTGTCTTTGAAAATAGCCGCGCATGGGATCTCAAGACAAAAAAGGAAGTAGCTATAGACGATTATTATGACGAATATCTCAAGGCCGTAAGCATATGTATGACCTCAGACTATATATTGAAAAGTGACGCGCTTCGGAGCATCTATCTTGATGGAGTCAGCACGGCAGAGGCTGGCAGCAAGAATGTTAAGCGCGCGTATCCTACTGAAATCTACGAAGCCGGATATCCTGATGAAAAGCTCATAGGGAAAAATTCGGCAGAAGCGATAGAAAATACCTATTACGGAACTCACTACCAGGCAAAGACTATAAGATTTTCTGTGACCTGGAACGAAGAGAGCCTGCCTATCATGCGCGATGAGGCCACGGGCAAAATTTTGATGACTCATACGGAGCTTGCCGAGTGGATGGAGCAGCATGGCGATGTGACTGTTGTGGCGAGCATGGAAAAAAGTGGCGAATGGTTCCTCACATGTATGAAAAAGGAAAATGAAGACCTCATTGACAGGATAATCGTCGAGTTTCCTTCCCTTTCGGAATATAGCGGAAATGTCGAGGCGATAGTGAATATTTCTAAGGAGCTTGCCGCGGGAACGGCGGAGGACAGGCTCATAAAGAGCGTCGCCGCGAAGATGCCATGGGCAGTGCTTTTGGAGGCGGAAGACGCAAATGATCCTGAGAACGCGGAGCTTATAGCCGAGCTTAAAAAATATACAAAGGTATATGTGCCGGGCGTGGAGAGCCCATATATCTGGTCATTGAGCGAGTAAAAAAGAAGGAAGCCAAAATGGACATTATCATATACAGCGGCATGCTGATAATAATCGTGCTTTTATTGGTACTCATAATTCAAAATGCCGCCATAAAAAAGCAGACCGCAAGAGGCGAATCCGAAAAGCTCCTTATGAAGCAGGGCTTCGAACAGAACGCGGCCGCCGTAAAAAGCATGGAAAACGCCGTTTCCGCAGAGGTGAGAGAATCACGGCAGGAGACGATAATGCTTGTAAATCGCCAGCTTACGGACATGGCGATGCAAAACGAGCAAAAGCTGGAAAATATAAGGAAAACTATGGAAAGCCGCATAGCGCTGCTTGCGGAGGATAATAACAGGCAGCTTGAGAAAATGCGCCAGACCGTGGATGAGAAACTGCAAAGCACATTGGAGGAGAGACTTTCGAGATCCTTTGGACTTGTCAGCGAGCGGCTTGAGCAGGTATACAAGGGGCTTGGTGAGATGCAAAATCTCGCAAACGGTGTGGGCGATCTCAAGAAGGTTCTTTCAAATGTCAAGACGCGGGGCATACTTGGCGAGATTCAGCTCGGAGCTATACTTGAGCAGATACTTACGCCTGAGCAATATGCGGAGAATATCGCGACAAAGCATGGCTCAGCGGATAGGGTGGAATTTGCCGTGAAGCTGCCGGGCGATGGTGAGGAATGCGTATATCTTCCGATAGACGCGAAGTTTCCGGGGGAGACCTATGCGCGCTTGTCGGCCGCTTATGAGGAAGGAAAGCAGGAAAATATAGCGGCGGCTTTGAAGGAGCTTGAGCGCACCTTGAAGGCTGAGGCAAAGACTATAAGGGATAAGTATATCGATCCGCCGTATACAACGGATTTTGCTGTGATGTTTTTGCCGACTGAAGGGCTGTATGCGGAGGCTGTCAGGCTGGGCATGATTGAGATTTTGCAAAGGGACTACAAGATAAATCTGGCGGGTCCGTCTACAATGGCGGCATTTTTGAGCAGTCTGCAAATGGGCTTTAGGACGCTTGCGATACAAAAGCGTTCGAGCCAGGTTTGGGAGGTGCTCGGAGCGGTCAAGACGGAATTCAACAAATTCGGGGATGTCCTTGTATCCGCGCAGCAGCGCATAAATAAGGCAAATGAGGACCTGGATAAGCTTATCGGCGTGCGGACGCGCAGCATTCAAAGGAAGCTCAAGTCCGTGGAGAGCCTGAGCGAGGAGGATAGCCGTTCTTTGCTCGAATCCTATGAAGAACACTAAAAAGTAATTTTCAAACAAAAGAAGGAGAAAATTTTACATATGTCGATTTTTGCCATTGCCGATTTGCATTTGTCATTCGGCGACAAAATAGATAAGCCAATGGATATATTTGGCCCGAATTGGGAAAATCACGCGGAGCGAGTCAAGGAGGAGTGGGAAAGGACAGTCAGGGCATGTGATACGGTCATCATAGCGGGCGATATCTCATGGGCTCTCAAGGAAGAGGATGCAAGGGCAGACCTTGACTGGATACATGCTCTTCCCGGCGAGAAGGTGCTCCTTAAGGGAAATCACGAGCTTTGGTGGATGTCCACAAACAGGCTCAATAAGCTATATGAAAGCGGTATGTACTTTGTGCAAAACAATTTTCATGCCGTTGCAAATACAGCGATATGCGGGAGCCGCGGCTGGATCTGCCCGGGTACGGAGGATTTTACGCAGCACGATGAGAAAATCTATAACAGAGAGCTTCTCAGACTAAAAATGTCGCTGGATGCCGCAAAAAAAGCGGGTTTTACTGATATAATCGGAGCCTTGCACTATCCGCCGACAAATGAAAAGCAGCACGCTTCGGGCTTTACGGAGCTTTTCGAGGAGTACGGGGTGCGTCAGGTTGTCTATGGACATCTTCATGGCAGGGACAATTGGTCGCGCGGTCTGCAGTCGGTATACAATGGTGTGGATTACAGGCTCGTCTCATTGGATAAAATGAAGGCGAAGCTTTTGAAGCTGAGATAGGGCAGCAAGAGATTGGAGTAGGAGGTAAAAGATGGAGATCAAAAGAGTTGCAATTGTTGTGACGGACAGCCTCGGAATAGGCGAGGAGCCGGACGCGGAGCTTTATGGAGATTTGGGTACCGATACGCTCGGACATATTACGGAAAGCATGATAAAGGAATATGGCGCTTTCAAGGTGCCGAATCTGCGCAAACTCGGCTTTTTCAACATAGATGGAGCGGCGCACGCGGGAATGGCGGTAGAAGAGCCGGCTGCGGTAATTGCGCGGCTTCGCGAAAAATCCAAGGGCAAGGACACCATCACAGGTCACTGGGAGATAGCGGGACTTTGCATGCAGGTGCCTTTTAAGAGCTATCCTGAGGGCTTTCCTGAAAGCTTCATAAAGGAGTTTGAAAAGGCTATAGGCACAGAGGTGCTCGGAAATTATGCGGCCTCCGGCACTGAGATCATAGAAATACTAGGCGATGAGCACGAAAAAACAGGTAAGCCTATAGTATATACTTCCGCGGACAGCGTTTTTCAAATAGCGGCAAATACGGCTGTTATTCCTCTTGAGAGACTCTACGAAATATGCGCGATCGCGAGAAAAATGCTGACCGGCGACGTTTCCTGCGGCAGAGTCATAGCAAGACCTTATATAAAGGATGCGCAAGGCAAGAGGACAAGAACCGCGGATCGCAGGGATTACGCGGTATCCCCGTATGGCAAGACAATGCTTGACAATGTTGCGGATACCGGGAAAACCGTGTATACTGTAGGAAAGATCAGCGATATTTTCAATGCTCAGGGTGTGAGCAAATCCGTGCATACGGTAAGCAATATGGACGGAGTGGACAAGACGATAGAAGCGCTTTCTATGGATTTCGAAGGCCTCATTTTTACAAATCTTGTAGATTTTGACTCAAAGTACGGCCATAGACGCGATCCTTTGGGCTATGGACGCGCGATAGAGGAATTCGACGCGCGCCTTCCTGAAATTATAGGGGCCTTGCGTGAGGATGATCTTCTCATAATATGCGCTGACCATGGAAATGATCCTATGCATACGGGCTGGGATCACACGAGAGAATATGTGCCTATGCTCGCCTACAGAAAGGGCATAATTCCAAAGAATTTAGGTACAAGGAGCACATTTGCAGATATCGGAGCTACGGTTTGCGAGCTTCTTTCGGCCGCGCCTACCGCTATAGGCGAGAGCTTTGCAAATGCGCTGATTTAGCAAGCCGGGAAAAGGAGGCAGAGCTGTATGAATATGGAGGATGTTATATACAAAAAAAGACAGGGCGGCAAGCTTACAAAAACTGAGATAGAATACTTTGTCGAGGGATATACAGGCGGCAGCATACCGGATTATCAGGCCTCAGCCCTGCTTATGGCTATATTTTTTCAAAGGATGGACAAGGAAGAGACCTTTTGGCTCACAATGGCGATGAAAAATTCGGGTGATGTGCTCGACCTGTCCGCGATAAAGGGGATAAAGGTGGATAAGCACTCGACGGGCGGCGTAGGCGACAAGACTACTCTTGTTGTGGGGCCTTTGGCCGCGGCCTGCGGTGTACCTATAGCGAAGATGAGCGGAAGCGGCCTTGGCTTTACAGGCGGGACTGTGGATAAATTGCATGCCATACCGGGATTTCGCACCACGCTTTCATCGGAAGAATTTACAAAGCTTGTAAATAATACAGGCATTTCTGTCATAGGCCAGACAGCGCACATCACGCCGGCGGACAAGAAAATCTATGCGCTGCGCGATGTGACGGCGACTGTGGACAATCTGAGCCTTATCACCTCCAGCATAATGAGCAAAAAGCTCGCAGCGGGAAGCGATGCGATAGTGCTGGATGTAAAGTGCGGAAGCGGCGCTTTTATGCAGGATATAGAGAGCGCCTGCGAGCTTGGAAGTGCCATGGTTGAGATTGGAAACGGCGCGGGCAGGAGGACTGTGGCGCTTGTTACGGATATGGAGCAGCCTCTCGGCAGAGCTGTGGGCAATGCGAGCGAGGTCAAAGAGGCGATAGAGACTCTAAAGGGACGCGGGCCGCGCGATATCACAGAGCTTTCACTTACCCTTGCGGGAGTAATGATATATATAGGCGGCAAGGCGGCAGACATGGACAAGGGACGCGCTATGGCGGAGACTGCGCTTGGAAGCGGCCAGGGTCTTTCAAAGCTTTCTGAGATGATAGCCGGGCAGGGCGGAGACGCTCGCGTAATCGAAGACTATACGCTGTTTCCGCAGGCAAAATACGAAAGCGAGCTCATTTATAAGGGTGAGGAGGCCTATGTATCCGCGATTGCGGCCAGGAGCATTGGAATCGCTTCGCAGCGTGCGGGAGCGGGCCGCGCCACAAAGGAGGATGAGATAGATCTCGCCGCCGGAGTATACCTACATAAGAAGGTCGGTGAGAAGCTTAAGAATGGCGATGTGTATGCGAGCATATACGGAAATGATCGCGACAAGCTCGCTTTTGGAGCAGCGGAGGCGGAGAAGGCATTTTGCTTTTCGGAGAAGGAGCCTGCAAAGCCTGTGCTGATAAAGAAGATCATCGGACTTTAGGAGGCGGAGCATGAGGCATATATTTGTTGTAAATCCGGCTGCGGGGCAGGCGGGGGAGCATAAGAATTTCCTCGCAAGATTGCGGGACTTTGCGGACAGCCGCATGGAAAAGATTGAAATATATGTAACAGAGGGCAGGGGCGATGCAGAGGTCATAGTGCGCGCGATTTGCAATGAGTCTAAGTCTTCTTGCGGAAACGGCGAGGCCTTAGGGTGCGGCGGAGCGCCCGCTGGAGCGGAGGTGAAGCGCTTTTATGCCTGCGGCGGAGACGGCACCTTGAATGAGGTTGTAAATGGCGCATATGGATTTTCCGATGTGGAGGTGGCTTGCGTACCGACGGGGACCGGGAATGACTTTGTGAGAAATTTTGACAGAAGCAAGGAGTGCTTTCTGGATTTTGCGGCGCAGCTTGCGGGTAAGGCGCAGGCTGTGGATTTGATAAGATATACTGAAGGCACCGGGGCTGAGGCGCGCATACGCTATGGTATAAATATGTTCAATATCGGCTTTGATTGCAATGTGGTGGATTTGACTGCGGAGCTAAAGAAAAAGCCGTTTTTGTCGGGCTCACTGGCCTATCTTACGGGTGTAGCTGTGATGCTTTTCAAGAAAAAGGGCGCAAATCTCGATATATTTTTGGATGACGGCACGGAGGAAAGGGGCGAGCTGCTCCTTGCGGCTGTTGCGAATGGCTGCTTTTGCGGAGGCGGAGTAAAGGGGATACCGCGCTCGGATGTGTCGGACGGGCTGATGGATGTGAGCATTATAAAAAATATGTCCAGGCGCACTTTTGTGAAGCTTTTCCCGAAATATGCAAAGGGTACACATCTTGAGGTGCCGGGTGTGGAGAAGCTTATCACTTATAAAAAATGTAGATTTGCCGTGATAAGGCCGCGCGAGGGGAGCATGAGGCTCTGCGCGGACGGTGAAATCACCACGACAGGTGAGATAAAATTTGAAATTGTGCCGGGCGCATTGAGCTTTTCTGTACCGGCAATATAAAAATGCGCTTGCATATGTGTAAAAATTGTGATATAATGTCTTGTGTTTGACGCGGAGAGTTGTCCGAGAGGTCGAAGGTGCAGCACTCGAAATGCTGTGTTCCTACGGGAACCTAGGGTTCGAATCCCTAACTCTCCGCCATAGTAAAAGGTCTGTGCAAGTGCGCAGGCTTTTTTAGGTATATAAGAAGAATTCAAAGCTGAGAGCATCATCCGCGGAGTTTCCTCAAAAGGAGCTGCGAGGAGGCGCTGAATAGTGTTCCGCTTATGGGCACAGAGGCCGGAATGAATGCTCATATCGTAAAGCCTATCAGTATGGAAGAGATCGTGAAGGTTCTCGATACCATTTGACAGATCAAAAAGGAGGAGCTATGAGTCTAGATGCTTTGCCTACGCAGGTGAAAAAGGCGCTTTCTATGCTGGAAACTGCGGGATTTGAGGGCTATATCGTGGGTGGCTGCGTGAGAGACAGTCTCATGGGAAATACGCCTGAGGATTACGATATCACTACCTCTGCGCTCCCAAACGAAACAGAGGAAATATTTTCAAGCGCAAAGATAATAGAGACCGGCCTAAAGCACGGTACCATAACTGTCATCTTGGACAGTATGCCTCTTGAAATCACGACATACAGACTGGAATCTACCTACTCCGACAAGCGGCATCCTGACAGCGTCAGCTTCACAAAGAGCCTCTACGAGGATGTAGCGCGGCGTGATTTTACAATGAATTCCATCGCGTACAATCAAAAAAATGGCATTGTAGACTATTTTGGAGGGCAGGAGGATATAAAAAGAGGCATAATTCGCTGTGTGGGGGATGCTGATAAGCGATTTTCCGAGGACGCGCTGCGTATGATGCGCGCTCTCAGATTTTCTTCAGTTCTGGGTTTTGAGATAGAAGAGGATACAAAGCGGGCAATCTTCAAAAATAAAGAGCTTCTAGAGAATGTGAGCAATGAACGCATAGCGGCAGAGCTAAAAAAACTGCTGTGTGGTAAAGATGCGCGCAGGATTATTATGGAATATGTGGAAGTACTTGGGATAGTTATCCCTGAGCTTTTGCCGATGCGCAGTTTTGAGCAGAGAAATCAGCATCACATATATGATGTCCTTGAGCACAGCGCTATAGCTCTTGAAAATGTACCGCCAGAGCCCGAGCTGCGCCTGGCCGCGCTGCTGCATGATGTGGGGAAGCCACGCAGTTTCCGCATAGATGATAATGGAGTAGGGCATTTTTACGGTCACGCGAAGCTTGGAAGTGAGATGACGGGTCAGATTTTGCGGCGGCTGCGCTTTGACAATGAGACAAGAATTCTTGTGAAGACCTTGGTGGAACAGCATGATTTGCAGATTGAGCCGACGCCAAAGGCCGTAAAGCGCGCGCTTGGCAGGCTGGGCCAGGAGATTTTTTCGAAGCTTATTCTTTTGAAACGCGCCGACAATCTTGCGCAAAATCCGCTTTACCGCGATAGGCAAGGATATTATGACGAGCTCGAGAGGATAGCGGCTGCGGTAATTGCGTCGGAGGAGTGCTTTTCGCTCAAGTCTCTCGCGTTAAACGGGAGCGATCTCATAGCGATGGGGATGAAGCCGGGCGCAGAGATAGGCGAAGTGCTCGCTTATTTGCTGGATGCTGTCATAAATGACGCGGCTAAAAATGAAAAAGAGGAGCTCATGGAGCTTGTAAAGCGCAGGCTGGCGCTATAGGCTATCTGGATGCAGATACGAGCTCTCTTGCACTGCCGAGTGTGGTGTCCGTTATATTCAGTCCGCCGAGAAGTCTTGCGATTTCAGTGATTTTGCCCTCTTCGTCAAGCTCAGTGATATTTGTGAAGGTAGAGCCTTCACCTATGCATTTTTCGATTTTGTAATTGTGCATACCGCAGGCTGCTATCTGCGGAAGGTGGGTGATGCAGATTATTTGATGATTTTCGGAGATCTGGCGCAGCTTTTTGCCGACAACGCTTGCGGCTATTCCGCTGATTCCGGTATCTATTTCGTCAAATATCATAGTCGGGATATTGTCGTAGTCTGCCAGGATTTTCTTGAAGGCCAGCATAATTCTGGACATTTCGCCGCCTGAGGCGATCTTTGCGAGAGGCTTTTGCGGCTCTCCAAGATTTGTGCTGATGACAAATTCCGCCTTGTCGATGCCATTTTCTGTATATGCATATCTCCCTTTTGCGGTCTTAAGCTCCTCAAAGCTTATGGAAAGGGAGGAATTTCCGAAGTTGAGCTCTTTTAGCTCGGCTTCTATTTTTTTACAAAGGGCTTCGCCGGCTTTTTTTCTTAGAGATGAAAGCTCAAGTGAAGTGGCGCGCAGAGTCTTTTCGGCAGCAGCAAGCTCCGTGGCAAGTGCTGTCTTTAGCTGCTCTGAATTTTCAATGATGGAGAGCTGGGATTCTATTTTGTCTGCATATGCGAGTATCTCCTCGATTGTGCTTCCGTATTTTCTCTTCAGTCCGTCTATGAGATCGAGCCTGCTCATGCATGCATCGAGCTCTTCTGGAGAGAAGGAAAGCTTTTCTCTTAGATTTCTGACTTCTTCCATGGCGGATTCGAGCTTGTAATAAGCATCCTCTACTTCGCCGGCTATCGCTTTTATATTTTCGGAAAAAGCGGATACATCCTGCAGCAGGCGCATTGCGCTGCCTACACCGCTGAGTGCGGAAGGGGATTCTTCATAGACTGTCTGGTAAGCGCCTGAGAGATTGTTGTATATGCGCTCGCTGTTTTTAAAGACAGTAAGGCGCTCCGCAAGCTCATCATCCTCGCCTAGTGTAAGATGGGCATTTTTTATCTCGGAAAGCTCATAGGACATATAGTCCTGCTTGCGGGCATTCTCTTTTTCGGCAGAGATTATAGCTAAAAGTCTGTTGTGCAGGTCTTTGTAGCTTTGAAATTCTGCTGAAAGTCTCTCCTTGACGGGAGCTATGT
>CAVHIG010000037.1:0-8875 GCA_963636105.1 Anaerovoracaceae bacterium | reverse complement strand
GTCGGCAGCGGCATAGGTGTCGATAAGAGTAATATGCTGCTCTGGATTCAGAAGGGATTGGTGGTCATACTGACCGTGTATATCTGCTATTTTTTTGCAAAGAGGGGCAAGCTCACTGAGTGTGACAAGCTGCCCGTTTATCTTGCAAAGATTTTTGCCGGTAGCGGAGACTTCTCTTGTGATTATATAGTCCTCACCGTCTATATCGGCTGCGAGCTGGACTATGGCCTTGTCCTTTCCGGAGCGGATATATGCGGTATCTGCGCGGCTTCCGAGTGCAAGGCTGATGGCTTCTATTACGATGGATTTTCCGGCGCCTGTCTCTCCGGTGATCATATTCAGTCCTTCATAAAAGTCTATATCCACATTTTCTATGATTGCAAAGTTTTTTATAGTAAGATGTGAAATCATTTTTTTCTCCGTTCTGTCGCCTTGCGTCGGCACAAATAGTGAGGTAAAGCTCTCTTGCGTCAAATAAAGCTCTCTTGCCAAAAGGCGGGGAATTACTCAAGCATTTCGTTTAGCTTTTTGATCAAAAATTGTACGTTTTCCGGGTCATCGGCCACAATGAGAAGGGTATTGTCACCGGCTATGGAGCCTACGATATGCGGAAAGCTCATGCAATCTACGGCCTCTCCCGCAGCAGAGCCGCAGCCCGAAAGAGTCTTTACAAGTACGAGATTTCCCGAGGAGCTGATCGCTCTTGTGGCTTCTTTGAATATTTTCAAAAAGCGCTCAGATACCGGTAGCTCGCTCTGTACCGCGGCATATTTTGACTTACCGGAGGATGAGGGTACCTTTACAAGCTGAAGCTCCTTTATATCTCTTGAAACGGTGGCCTGCGTCACGTCATAGCCCGCATTGCGAAGCATTGTGACGAGCATCTCTTGAGTCTCGATCTCGTTTTGAGCGATGAGCTCCAAAATCATCTTCTGCCTTGTATATCTCATGTGAAAATCTCCTGTAAATCTATCCTTGCGCCAGTCAGTAAATTTGTCATATTGTGTAGACAAACATATGTTTGTGTGATAAAATAATTATACCAAACAGTCTATTAAAATGCAAGAAAATAAATGCAGCCCGATATATTGAGCTGTTTTTATTTGACGGAGGCTTCACTTAAATATGCGGATACTTGGCATCGATCCCGGCTATGCGATCATGGGCTATGGCATAGTGGATATGAAGGGAAATCATTTTACGACAGCAGGCTACGGGGCGGTGACGACACAAGCAAATATGGATATGCCATCACGTCTCAAGATTCTATATAATTCTCTCATGGATATTATCGCAGAATATGAGCCGGATGTCGTCTCCATTGAGCAGCTTTTTTATAATACAAATCAAAAGACGGTCATAATGGTTGGGCAGGCGAGAGGCGTGGCCATTTTGGCATGTGCAAATTCCGGTCTTGAGATAAATGAGTACACGCCTCTGCAAATAAAGCAGGCCCTTGTAGGCTATGGCAGAGCGGAGAAAAAGCAGGTACAGGCCATGGTAAAGACGATTTTAAATCTGAAAGAGGTTCCAAAGCCAGATGATACGGCGGATGCACTGGCCGCCGCTATCTGCCATGGGCATTCGGCAAAGGGCAGGGACATCCTTAAAAGATTGAAATGATAAGATAGCTTAGCAGATAATTTGGCCGTTTTAGGCGGCGGAAGGGAGATTTTCATGAATATCGAAAAGGTTTGGGCGGTATATTTCAGTCCTACGGGAAATGTCTCAAGTGTTGTAGACAGGATAGCAGAGAAAATTGCGGGCAAGCTCGGAAAGCCTTGCGAATGCATAGATTTTACGCTTCCGGGAAGCAGAAACGGCGTATATTCCTTCTCAAAGGGAGACCTTGTAGTCTTTGGGGTACCTACATACGCGGGGAGGATTCCAAACAAAATCCTGCCTTTTGTACAGGAGGGCTTTTTTGGCGGCGGGGCATTGCTTCTTCCTGTAGCACTCTACGGCAACAGAAGCGCAGGCGATACTCTCATGGAACTTCGAAATGAGCTAGGCGAGCGCAGTTTCCGCAGTATAGCCGCGGCAAGTATCCCGGGAAGCCACGTCTTTTCGGATAAGATAGCGCCGGGCAGACCGGATGAAAGCGATTTGCAGGAGATAGATAAATTTGCGGACAAGGTCGCTGATAATATACTTGCGCTGGATGGAGAGCCGGGAAAGGTGGTGCCAGAGGGAAATGACCCTGTTGGGCCGTATTATACGCCGCTTGGACTCGACGGGAATCCGGCGAAGTTTCTCAAGGCGAAACCTATAACGGATGCTGAGAAATGCAAGGGCTGCGGGCTGTGCGCAGGTGTCTGTCCTATGGGCTCTATCGATGCGGCAGAGCCTTCGGTAGTCAGCGGGGTATGCATAAAGTGTCAAGCCTGCATAAAGACATGCCCGGCAAAGGCGAAGCATTTTGAGGACGAGGCATTTTTGTCGCATGTGGCTTATCTTGAGAAAAATTATACCGCAAGGAAGGAAAGCAGATTTTATTTTGCGGAGTAGGTTTGAAATAGGCTTATTGCCTTATAGAAGGGAATTTTGAATAGCAGATGATACATTATATAAAGGGCAAGCTTGCCATGAAATTCGATGGCGGGGCTGTGATAGAGACGGGCGGCATAGGATATGAGATACATATGCCTGATAATTCGTCGGTATATTTGGCAAACGAGGGAGATTCTGTCACTGTATTTACGGTGATGATGGTGCGCGAGGATGATGTGAGTCTCTATGGCTTTTCGGACAAGGCTTCGCTTGAGCTGTTTAATAAGCTTATTACGGTCAGCGGCGTGGGGGCAAAGGCTGCGCTTGCGGTGCTTTCGGCTATGCCTTTAAATGATGTAAAGCGCGCTATAGTTTTTGAGGACGCAAAGACGCTCACGAGGGCAAATGGCGTCGGAAAGAAGATTGCGGAGAGGATAGTGCTTGAGCTCAAGGATAAGATCGGAGACGCGGCTTTATTTGGCACGGATGAAGAGCCGGTATTTAGTGAGGCGCAGGCCGGCATCGCGATGCCTGATGATGAGCGAGGGGAAGCGATAAATGCGCTTATAAGCCTTGGCTACAGTAAGAGCGAGGCACTAACGGCGATGGGCGCTGTGAAGGAGCCTGGTCTGTCCACATCAGAATATATCAGGCAGGCTTTGAAAAACTTGTAACAGGAGAGATTTTTAATGGTTGATGAACGGATTACGGATACGAATCTGAATTTTGGGGAGGAGCGTGCCGAGCTCACGCTGCGTCCTCAGCATTTGGATGATTATATAGGGCAGCAGGCGGCGACAGATAATCTAAAAATCTTTATAGAGGCCGCAAAGCTTCGTCACGAGCCGCTTGATCACGTGCTTTTTTACGGGCCGCCGGGGCTTGGAAAGACTACGCTTGCGGGCATCATAGCAAATGAGCTTGGTGTGGATATAAGGATCACGTCGGGGCCTGCCATAGAGAGAGCAGGTGATTTGGCGGCCATACTCACAAATTTGAATGAAAATGACGTGCTTTTTATAGATGAGATACACAGGCTCAATCGCTCCGTGGAGGAGGTTTTGTATTCCGCAATGGAAGATTTTGCTATAGATATAATCATAGGCAAAGGCCCCTCTGCAAGATCGATAAGACTGGATCTTGCGAAATTTACGCTGATAGGAGCGACGACAAGGGCAGGAAGCCTCTCGGCGCCGCTGCGCGACAGATTTGGCGTGCTCAGCAAATTTGAACTGTATACAACAGATGAGCTCAAAAGGATCATACATCGTACGGCCGGGATACTCGGAGTTGAGATAGACGAGCCGTCGCTTGAGGCGCTTGCAAAGCGTTCGCGCGGCACTCCTCGTGTGGCAAATAGAATGCTGAAGCGTGTGCGGGACTTTGGCCAGGTAAAGGGCAGCTCGCTTATAGACATGGAGATTACAAGCGAGGCTCTCAGAGCGCTTGGTGTGGATGACTTGGGTCTTGAGGGACTCGACCGCGAGATTTTGCGTACTATCATAGAAAGATTCAAAGGCGGACCTGTAGGTATAGATACGATAGCGGCCTCCATCGGCGAGGAACGTGTCACAATAGAGGATGCTCACGAGCCATATCTCATACAGGCCGGTCTTTTAAACAGGACACAAAAGGGACGTATGGCCACAGAGCTTGCGTATAAGCACCTTGGACTTAGCTGTCCTGAGGCAGAGCAGCTGTCCATATAGACGCGGCAGCGTATGGGCTTTCCAGCAGAAAAATAGTTACGAGCGACTTTGCGATGATAGACAGACCTTTTGCAAAAAATAGTTTTCCGCTCAATAAATATAAACGAAGAAAGAAATAAATAATGTTTAAAAATATAATATCACGTTTTTCAAATATATTCATAATCCTGATTCTTGTAATTGCTTTGGTAGATGTATCCATTTTTGTAATGCCGCCGCAGAAGGCGCATGCTTCCGATTATGGCACCTACAACGGCAAGTGGATAAAGGTGGGCTTAAAATACTCATCTTCGGCTGTGAAATCAGCAAGCTTGAGTGCCGAGGGCGGATTCATCATATGCAGGGCAGATGAGGACGGCATAGAGGAGCTTTTGCCGCTGCCTGCCTATGAAAGCATTGAAATTACATATGATGGCGGTTTCAAGGTGACGGACACGGACGGTACGCTTATTTCCTCGGATATAGGTGCCGACGGAGTAATCCTGCCGCTTGCCTATGAGGATGATGTTGTCTTGAAATTTGGTTCTGCCCGCTATAGGGGCGGCATAATGTTCAGTGTAAATTCAAACAGCAGTATAAATGTCATAAATTACCTTCCGCTGGAGGAATATCTATATGGCGTGATAAATGCCGAAATGTCTCACGGCTGTCCGCTCGAGGCCTTGAAAGCACAGGCTGTGACCGCAAGGAGCTATGTGATTTGCAATGAAGGACGGCATAAGGCCTACGGCTTTGACATATGCAGCAATACTCACTGCCAGATGTACAAAGGCTATGATGGAGAATATGCAGAGACTACACGTGCGGTCGAGGAGACAAGCGGCCTTGTGCTTTGGTATGCGGACAAGGTGGTCTCCGGATTTTATTCTAAAAATAGCGGCGGCCATACGGAAAATTCCGAGGACGTTTGGGGCGGCAAGGAAGGCTATCTGCGCGGTGTAAAGGATGAATATTCGCCGGCTTACCCTTGGAGTGTGGCATATAGCTTTGATGATATTGAAAAAAAGCTTGCAAATGCAGGCTATGATATCGGGGAGCTTGAAAGTATCGAAGTAGTATCGAGGCACGATTCGGGAAGTGTCGATAAGATAGAATTTGTAGGCAGTAGCGGCTCCAAAACCCTTAAGTTTTCAAGCGTTCAATCGATTTTCGGAGCCTCGGTGATAAAGTCGGGAATGTTTACGGTTGACAATAATAAGTTTACGTATACCAAGGCGGGACTTACATCCAAGCCTCAGTCCGCGGAAACTTCGCAGGCCTCCGCTTCTGCGGGAAGCTCTGTGAGCGCGGGGAGCTCCGCCGTTTCCGCAAAGGCACTTGCGATAAATGTGAAGGGAAATGATGGCTGTGCGAAGCTAAGCCTTGGAAGCGGACTCTATGCGATAGGAAATTCCGGAAAGGCTCAAAAGCTTTCTTCAAATGAGATCTATGTAGTCTCCGCGAGCGGAGTTGAAAAGCTTTCTGCAGCTGAGAATTCCGGCGAGTCAGAGGTAAAGGAAAATACCGCAAATGACGGAAAAAATGATAAGGGCAGCACAAAAGGCACCGGTATCGATGTAAAAATCACAGAAGGAACAGTATATTTCAACGGACTTGGCTATGGGCACGGCGTGGGTATGCCTCAGGATTCGGCGATTGAGATGGCGAAACAGGGATTTGACTATCAGGCGATTTTAAAGTATTATTATACGGATATTGAGATTGCGGATTATTAAAAAGCGGTCGTATTTTGTTGTTCTTTGGCGACTTTTGACGATTTTTAGAGATTTAGAAAGGATTGTTTGATTTGACTACAAAGGAATTTCAGGAGAGATCGCCTCTTCGGATTTTTATTTCATATTTTAAACCGCACAAGGGGCTTTTCTTTCTGGATTTGACCTGCGCGCTGGTGATATGCCTCATCGACCTGGCGTTTCCATATGTGTCCAGGATGTGTATGAATGATTTGCTGCCGGCGAAGCTTTATAATACCTTCTTTACGGTGATGGCGATTATTTTTGTGGCTTTTTTGCTGCGCGCGGTTATGTATTTTATCATATGCTATCTTGGACATACCTTTGGTATTTTGGTCGAAGCGGATATAAGGGAGTCGCTTTTTAGGCATTTGCAGGAGATGGGCTTTGACTTTTATGACCAAAACAGGACGGGGCAGCTCATGAGCCGTATGACAAATGATCTTTTTGAGCTTACGGAGCTGGCTCATCACGGGCCGGAGGATATTTTTATATCTTCGGTTACAATAGTGGGCGCTATTATTATAATGGCTACGATTGAGTGGCGACTTGCCCTAGTGGTAGCGATAATCATTCCGATTTTCATATTCGTGGTGATGCAGCGCAGGAGGAAGATGAGCGCGGCGTCCCGGGCTGTGAAGGTCAAGACTGCGAGCATAAATTCCGAGCTTGAATCGAGCCTGTCCGGGATAAGGACGGCAAAGGCCTTTGCAAATGAGGGAATGGAGATTGACAAATTTTGCCATTCGAATGATCAATTCAAGACTTCCAAGAGGATGTTTCACAAAGAGATGGGCATTTTCAATGCTTCGATGGAATTTTTTATGTGCGTGATGTCTGCCGCGGTCATAGCGGTAGGCGGTTATCTCATAATGAAGGGACGCATGAATTATATCGATCTCTTTACATTCAGCCTATATATCTCCACTTTTATCTCGCCTATAAGAAAGCTCGCGAATTTTGCGGAGCTTTTTACAAGCGGATTTGCCGGACTTACAAGGTTTGTGGAGATTATGCGCACCGAACCGAGCTTAAAGGATAAGCCGGATGCAAAGGAGCTTTCGCGAGCCGAGGGCTATATAGATATTGAGAATGTGGAATTTTCATATCCTGACGAAAAGAATGTGCCTGTGCTCAAAGGGATTACTTTCAATGTAAATAAGGGTGAGACCATTGCTGTCGTAGGCCCGTCCGGAGGCGGCAAAACTACGCTTTGCCAGCTTGTGCCGAGGTTCTACGACGTTTCCGCAGGCAAAATAAAAATAGATGGCACGGACGTAAGGGATATTTCGCAAAAATCGCTTAGACAAAACATAGGAATTGTGCAGCAGGATATATTTTTGTTTGCGGATACAATTTTCGAAAACATTCGCTATGGAAGGCCGGACGCTACTTTGGAAGAGGTGAAGGAAGCGGCAAGGAGAGCCGAGATTTACGATGATATAATGGCCATGCCGGCGGGCTTTGACACCTATGTAGGTGAGCGCGGCACGTTGCTTTCGGGCGGACAAAAGCAGAGGGTATCCATAGCACGGATTTTCCTGAAAAATCCGCCTATCCTCATTTTGGATGAGGCGACATCGGCGCTCGATAGCGTGACGGAGGCGAAGATTCAAAAGGCCTTCAATGAGCTTGCAAAGGGCAGGACGACGCTCATCATAGCGCATAGGCTTTCGACTGTGAGAAATGCCAGTCACATACTTGTGGTTCGGGACGGACTTATTTCCGAGCACGGCACACATGAGGAGCTTTTGTCTAAAAATGGAGACTATGCGGAGCTTTACAGGACGCAAAACTTGGGAGGAGACAAGAAGGATATATGAATGTAAGTGATTTTGATTATAACCTGCCGGAGGAGCTGATCGCCCAGAAACCGGCTGAAAAGCGCGATTCTTCAAGGCTTATGGTTGTGCATCGCGACACGGGAAAGATAGAGCACAGGCATTTTTACGACGTGCTGGAGTATTTGAATCCGGGCGACTGCCTTGTGATGAACAATTCCAAGGTCATACCGGCAAGGCTTTTCGGTACCAAGCTTGGGACGGGCGCAAAGATTGAATTTTTGCTGAGCAAGAGGCTTTGCGGCGATAGATGGGAAACTTTGGTAAAACCTGGAAAGCGCGCGAAGGTAGGCGATGTGATTTCGTTTTCAGAGGATAAGCTTTTCCAGGCGAGGATTGTGGGCTATGGCGATGAAGGCACGCGCATAGTGGAATTTGAGTACGAGGGCATTTTTATGGAGCGCCTTGAGGAGCTTGGGAAGATGCCGCTTCCGCCCTATATAGAGCGCGAGAGCACGGCTGCGGATAAGGACAGATATCAGACTGTATATTGCAAGGAGGAGGGTTCTGTTGCGGCGCCAACTGCGGGGCTTCACTTTACGGAGGAGCTTTTGCAAAAGGCGCGTGACAAGGGCGTGCGGCTTGCGTATGTGACCTTGCATGTGGGCATAGGCACATTTAGGCCGGTAAAATGCGACGTTGTGGAAGAGCATAAGATGCATTTTGAGGAGTATGAGATAGATGAGGAAAATGCCCGGATTATAAATGAGACAAGGGAGCGCGGCGGCAGGATAATAGCTGTGGGTACGACTTCCACAAGGACGCTTGAAAGCGCGGCCTTAGATGACGGCTCTGTAAGGGCAGGCGCGGGGAGCACCGGAATATTTATATATCCCGGATACAAATTCAAGATCATAGATTCATTGATCACGAATTTTCATCTTCCGAAATCCACGCTGCTCATGCTGATTTCCGCGCTTTATGACAGGGAAAAAATCCTGGCGGCATATGAAATCGCGGTCAAGGAGAGGTATCACTTTTTCAGCTATGGGGATGCTATGCTGATAAAATGACAAAAAATTCCGCTTTTGTAAAGCGTAAAAGAACCTTTTTCACACTGAGGATTAGACTGCGCCGCCGAAATTTTTGCCCTTTGGAGAAT
>CAVHIG010000036.1:16680-20432 GCA_963636105.1 Anaerovoracaceae bacterium | reverse complement strand
TTGCATCTCAATTTCGTATACCTGGCCTGCTTTGTCTCTGGCATAGATGTCAAAGCGCACTGATGACGGTCAGTGTGTAGGTGCGGATCCTTTGATTTACGATATTTGGTCTCAAAAAGCCGTTTTCGGCAAGGCGCGCGCAGCGATTTATGACAGTCCTATTGCTGACACCGAGCCTGCGGGCAAGCTCTATCGGGGCAAATTCCCGGATTTGATTTTCAATAAGGTAAGACAGGAATCCCTTTTCCTTATCGTTTAAATGCGATAAACCGGGCTCAAGTGCATTCTGCTCATTTTCACGCGAGATTTCGCAGACTTTTGCTGAGTACAGCTCCACCATTCGCAGGAAGTATCCCACCCAGATTTCGGGCTGCGGCGGATTGTCTCTGCCGGAATAGTACAGCGCGGGCAGACCCATTTGCAGGGATTTGTAGTATTCATCCGCGTCGTAAGCAAAGTATTCCTCTAGGGAGCCGATGCCGGAAAAGCCGTAGCCGCTGCTGTCAAGTATGTATCCCGAAAGCAGTCGCGCCGTCCGGCCGTTGCCGTCCTCGAAAGGATGAATCGTGACGAGCTGATAATGTACTACAGCGGCGACTATGAGCGGATGGTCCTCGGTCGTATTTACATATGTGACAAGTTCTTCCAAAAGTGTCGGTACGTCCGAGTATTCCGGAGGGATGTATTCTGCTTTTCCCGTGTCCGCGTCGTAAACGGCGAAGAGTACTCCCGGCGGCATAGGTCCACGCAGTCCTGTTTTTTCCAGCGGCGCGCCCTTTTCTACAAGAGCCTGCACTTCCAGGATCAGTTTCTTTGAAAAGGGCTCGTGCTCCTTTGCCTTTTCCTCTAAGAGCTGCAATGCCATGTAGTAATTGCGCACCTCCTGCTCCGGAGTGAGGAAATGCCTATGCGAATCCGCTTCTATCGCCTCGCGCACCTGCTCTTCAGTGAGCGGATTTCCTTCGATTTTATTCGATGCATAGGAGCTTTTCTTTTGTGAGTTTTTTCGCAGGCGATTTTGTGCCGCTAATGGTATCTGCGCCCTGCTCAACGAAAATTTGTTGTGCTCGATTTTGCAGATTCTCTGCAGGATTTCATTTGTAATTGTGACTTTTATCATCCGCGCGGCTCTCCTTTCTGCCTGTGGTATAACTCATTATAGCATGGGCGTAAGGCCCTTTCTGCCTGTGGTATAACTCATTATAGCATGGGCGTAAGGCTCATGCTATAATCTGCCGTGCGGACATTATAGCATGGGCGTAAGGCTCATGCTATAATCTGCCATGCGCCCTTTTGCTCACATCAGACTATCAGGGAGCAAATATATGGCGCGGCAAATATAATCCCCATAATGTCCGCAATCTCAAGCTTTTCCATGCGGACATTATAGCATGGTCGCCGTTGGATTTCACTATTTTTTCACTATTTTTTCACTATTTTGTGTCATTCCCCATCTGTAATCTCTCCAAATAAAATCCGCATGTAGTCGCGGCGCGAATGGAGGACACGGTCGATGTATACAAGTTATTCACTGATGATCCCGAGATTTTTCTCCACGGCTTCCAGTGTCAGCCAGCCTTTCTCCTCACCGGATTTGCGACCTTTGGCAAGCTCGTTTGCCAGCTGAAGTGTCGCCTACAGCTCAAGCTTCCGCAGGCGCAAGGCATTTGTGACTACAAATACTGAGCTTAGGCTCATGGCGGCGGCTCCTATCATCGGATTGAGCGTGATGCCCAGGGCCGGATAAAGCGCACCGGCGGCTACCGGGATACCGAGCGAGTTGTAGAAAAACGCCCAGAAGAGATTTTGCTTTATGTTTCTGATGGTCATGCGGCTCAGACGTATCGCTTTTACGGCGTCTGTAAGGTCGCTCTTCATGAGTACGATGTCGGCGGATTCTATGGCAATGTCCGTGGCGGCTCCTATTGCAATGCCTACGTCCGCGCGCGTGATGGCGGGTGCGTCATTGATGCCGTCTCCTATCATCGCGACTTTTTTGCCCTCCGATTGCAGGCGCTTTATCTCCGCGTCCTTTTCACCCGGCAGGACCTCTGCTATGACTCTTGAGATTCCGAGCTCCTTGCGGATGGCCTCGGCTGTCCGCTTGTTGTCGCCGGTGAGCATGATGACCTCAAGTCCCATTTTTTCGAATTCCTCGATGGCGCGGCGGCTCGTCTCTTTCGGTCTATCCGCTGCGGAAACGGCGCCTATTACCCGCGAGTGATTCGTTTCTCCGAGTCTTGCGAAGATGAGCGGTGTCTTGCCTTCTTCTGCAAGTTCTGTAATTTTCTGCGTAAACTCCGCGGAAAGCTCCACGCCGCATTCTTCCATGAAGGCGCGGTTTCCGGCGATGTAGGAGCTGCCGTCTATGCGAGCCTTTACACCGCGGCCGGAGACTGCTTCGAAGCTTTCCGGCTGGCGGAGTGCAAGTCCGCGCTTCTCGGCCTCTGCCATTATTGCGCTTGCAAGCGGATGCTCGGAGCGCATTTCTATACTTGCCGCAAGGGCGAGCAGAGCTGCTTCGGCTGCCCTGGCAGTAGCCGCAGGCTCCGCAGTTTCCGCAGTGGCCGCAAGAACTATATCCGTAACGCGCGGCTTTCCCTCGGTGATGGTGCCCGTTTTGTCGAGGACTACCGTGTCCACCTTGTGGGCAAGCTCGAGAGCCTCCGCCGACTTTATGAGAATTCCGTTTTCGGCGCCTTTGCCTGTACCTACCATGATTGCGACCGGTGTGGCGAGGCCGAGCGCGCAAGGGCAGGAGATGACGAGGACGGATATGCCGATGGATATGGCAAAGCTTATGCCCATGCCGGCAAGGAGCCAAATGATGGTCGCGGCGAGGGCTATGCTCATGACAACGGGCACAAATACTCCCGCCACCTTGTCCGCAAGCTTTGCAATCGGAGCTTTTGAGGCGCCGGCGTCCTCAACGAGGCTGATGATTTGAGCGAGTGTGGTGTCGCTGCCGATTTTTGTGGCCTCGAAGGTGAAATATCCGGACTTATTTATTGTGGCGGCGAGGACTGTGTCGCCCGGCTTTTTGTCTGCGGGAATGCTTTCGCCTGTGAGCGCGGATTCGTCCACTGCTGTTTCGCCGCTTATGATGACGCCGTCTACGCCTATGCGTTCGCCGGGCTTTACTGCTACGATGTCGCCTATGCGCACGGCTTCGATTCCGATTATGAATTCTTCGCCGTCGCGGATGACGGTCACTTTTTCAGGGGCGAGCTTCATGAGGCGCTCGATGGCCTCGCCGGTCCTGCCCTTGGATTTTGCTTCGAGGTATTTGCCGAGGGTGACGAGGGTGAGTATCATGCCGGCTGATTCGAAGTACATCATGGCGACAGCGGCGATCGAGCCGACCGCGATGAGTGAGTCCATGTTTGGGCCGCCGCGCAGGAGCATTGGAATGCCTACGGTGTAGTATTTTTTGTTTACGATGATGATCGGGGCTACGAGCGCGATCTGCAGCCCGTAGTAGAGGACCGGATTGCTTGCGGCGCTCAGAGCCTGCGGAAGCGGCCAGCCCATCATGCCTCCCATGCAGATGTAGAAAAGCGGCAGCATAAATATGAGGGATGTGATGAAGCGCTTTTTCAGTTTTTGGATTTCCATTTGCTGGATAGAGCCCCTGCCCTGCGCAGCTGCTCCTCCTCCCTCTGCGGAAACGGCGCCGTTTCCTGAGCCCGTGAGTCCTCCGCTTCCTCCGAAGAGCCTACGGATTGCGGAGATTACGCCGTTTCTGCCGTCAG
>CAVHIG010000036.1:0-16610 GCA_963636105.1 Anaerovoracaceae bacterium | reverse complement strand
TCCGGGCGGATTTGATCCGGCGAAGGCTCCGGCTATGCTTGCTCCGTAGCCGCTCCTTACGACTTCTGCTATTATGTCGTCTGCAGTGAGTGTGTTTTCATCAAAGGTCGCAAGCATTGAGTTTGCAAGGAGATTGACCTCTGCCTTTTCGACTCCGGGCAGCGCGCCCACTCTTTTTTCTATTCTGGCGGAGCAGGCCGCGCAGCCCATCCCCGTAATGTCAAATTTTTGCTTCATATTGTGGTGTTCCTTCTTTCTTTGCAGTCGGCGGTTAGCGGCTGCTAATTCCATTTCTCAGACCATTATACTATAGCTCCGAAAAAAAATGTAGAAGATTTCGCCGCTTTTCGGCGAAATCTTCTATATATATTTGAGTGATATTTCCATTTTAAACGTGTTTTTCCTTTTATTGTATATTTTGTGTGGCTATAGTCAGGAAATTTATGCTTATTTTTTGATATACCGACTTATTTTTCCATTTTAAGAGCAAGCCAGCAAATATTTATTGTAGATTTCTACTTTTTTGAGGGAAATCTTCTATAATTTCTGCATCTCTGCGGCTTGAACGTAAAAAAGTAATCGTCGTAAGTATCAGATTTCGGGGTGGTGCCTGCCACCAAAAAATGCGAGGAGACGACTCGAGATGAGCCGCCCCCTCGCTATAGCTATGAAGAAATTTGCTTATTTGTTGTAGGTGTAGAAACCTTCGCCAGTCTTTCTGCCGAGCTTTCCTGCTCTTACCATCTTCTTCAGGAGTACATGCGGTCTGTACTTTGGATCGCCGTACTCTGAGTAAAGAGTATTCATGATAGCGAGTACTACGTCAAGTCCTACGAGGTCACCGAGCTCGAGAGGTCCCATTGGGTGATTTGCGCCGAGCTTCATTGCAGCGTCGATGCCCTGTGCATCAGCAACGCCGTCAGCCAGGATGCCGATACCTTCGTTGATCATCGGGATGAGGATTCTGTTTACTACGAATCCAGGAGCTTCTTCTACTTCTACAGGAGTCTTGCCAAGAATCTTTGCAAGCTCAACGATTGTAGCCTTTGTCTCTTCGGAAGTAGCCAGTCCCTTGATGATCTCTACGAGCTTCATTGCTGGTACAGGATTGAAGAAGTGCATACCGATAATTTTGTCAGGTCTGCCTGTAGCTGCTGCAATCTCAGTGATTGAAAGTGATGATGTATTTGTAGCGATGATAGCTTCAGGCTTGCAAAGCTTGTCGAGCTCAGCGAAGAGAGCCTTCTTTGCTTCCATATCCTCTGTAGCTGCTTCGATGATAAGGTCAGCATCTGCTACGATATTGATATCAGTGGAGCCATGAACTCTGGACATGATCTCTTCCTTCTGAGCAGCAGTAATCTTTTCCTTTGCAACCATCTTGTCGAGGTTCTTATTTACTGTAGCGAGACCCTTCTCTACGGAAGTCTCTCTTCTTGCTCTGAGTACTACCTCATAACCGTTCTGTGCGAGCACCTGAATGATGCCGGCTCCCATTGTACCTGTGCCTAATACGCCTATTTTTTTCATTATTTTTGTCCTCCTCATTTATATAATCGCAAAGCTCTTTGTTTGCCGCGTAAACTTCGAGCGTCTCTCCACACTCGCAGGGATCGCATCCTATTTCAAGTACGCGCATAGGGGGTGAGCCTTGCAACCAACAACAGATTGTTAAAAAAATAACTTTTCTTTACTGCCATTATACACGCATTATATCACTTTGTAAAGCACTATTTCAACAAATTTCACTCTTTTTTTTAGCTGTATTTTTTCAAATTTGATTTTCATCTGTGGGCATAGCCGCCATTATTTTTTTCATCTCGGCCTTGTAGTTTTCGACTCCCGGCTGGTCAAAGGGATTTACGCCCAGCATATATGCCGAGATGCCGCAGCTCGCCTCAAAGAAATATATGAGCTGGCCCATGTAAAATGCCGTGAGCTCCGGAATTTCTATTTTTACAATCGGCACTCCGCCGGCCTCGTGCGCCGCGATGACGCCCTCAAGCGCCGCACGGTTGAGCTCCTCCATGGTGCGGCCCGAAAGCGTTTCCCCCACGCCTTCTGGAATTCTAAGGTCGCAAGGCGGATTTTTCACATCGAGCACGGTCTCGAAAAAGATTTGATTTCCGTCTTGCAGAAACTGCCCGAGTGAGTGAAGATCAGTGCACAGGGCAAGGGATGCGGGGAAGAGTCCTTTTCCGCACTTTCCCTCGCTTTCACCGAAGAGCTGCTTGAGCCATTCGACAAAGGCCGCAAGCTGCGGCTGGTAGTATTCGAAAATTTCTATCTCTTTTTTGCTGCTATATGCTTCTTGGCCTACTGGAGTTGTACTATCTGCTGTCTGGCCTACTGGAGCTGGATTGTCTGCTTTCTGACCGCCATCCGGTCTGACGTGTTCCAAGTGTTGTTTTATCGGTTCTGTGCAGCCTGCCAAGTGCTTTCCATTGTAATCACAGCCCTGACTTAGAAGGTAGCGTGCGCACGCGTAGTCCGGCGCTGAAAAATCCCATGCCGTGGACGTAGCCATGGTCTCGGCACCCAATATGAGTTCCTTTATATCAATACCTGCCACAGCAATCGGGAGCAGCCCCACCGCCGTAAGGACAGAGTATCTTCCGCCGATATCATCGGGCACATCAAAGCTTATGCAGCCCAATTGATCTGCTTCTTCACGGAGAGGCCCTTTCTTTGCGTCAGTAATCATATATATGCGCTGTGCGGCTTTTTCTTTTCCGTATTTTTTTATAAGCGCATCCTTCAGAAGTGCATAGGCTACGCTCGTCTCTGTCGTGCTTCCGGATTTTGAGATCACGCAGAGGCAGGTCTCATGCTCCCTTATTTCACGAAGAAGCGCGGCGTGATAACTCGCGCTCAGATTGCAGCCCGCGAAAAGCACCCTCGGCGCCGCAAACGCGCTGCCCGGTAATGTGTGGGATAGCGCCTCTATTACGGCCTTTGCGCCGAGGTAGGAGCCGCCGATGCCAATGACGATGAATCTTTCGCATTGTGCCTGTATTCTGTCCGCGCACATCAAGATGCGGTCTAAAAGGTCCGCGTCGAAGTCCAATGGAAGTTTTACCCAGCCTGTGTATTCTTCTTTTCCCGACCAAAGCCTCTCTTGAGCGGCTTCCTGCGCGTCGCGGCAGGAGTCTATCGCCATGCGGCTTATGCCCGTTTTGCTTATGTCCACTTTTATTTCTCTCATGTACACCTTGTCCACCTTTTCTTCTGCCTCATTGCTTCATTGCTTTCCAGTGATTGTGGCGTTTGTCTATTTCAATATTTTGGGAGGCTCGGCCTACACCTGCCTGCGGAACCAAATGACTTACACATGGAGGCTCGGCCCACAGCTGCCTGCGTATTGAAAGCTTCGTTATTTTTTAAACAATTGTGTAAACATTTCCCCGCTAAGCATACACTTGAGCATACAATACAGTACGGATTTTTTCAGCATTACTCTGCCCGACTTGATTCGCTTCGATTAGATTAGATTAGATTCAATTCAATACGGCCCAATCTTACTTTATTTCAATATCCACGCCCGGTATGTATCCGGCGAGCCGCACCATGTCCTCTGCAAGCGCTGAAAATTTGCGCTCCTCGCCCATGTCGGCGCAAAGCACGCGCCCATTTTCCTCGTTTTTTTCTGAATCCGCAAAAGCAGCCAGTATGTCGCATGCAGCCTCGCCGGCGCTTATGCATCTGAGCTTTCTCTCTGCGCAAATGCGCACAGGGCCGCCTTCTGCAATTTGCCTTTTTATACGCTTTATCATAGGACTGTCAGATGAAAGCACAAGGCCAAAGCGTAGCGCAAGGTAGCTTGTGTTGCGCGCCGCAAGGCTCTTTTCTAAAAGCAAAGCCTCGCAGGAATTTGCCGCGGCAGCCTTTCCTGCTCTGCCTTCTGAGCTATCTGTCATGCTACCCGCAAGTCCGCCCTCTACCAGTACAAATCTTTGCGCCGCATATTCCTCCGCAAGCTCCATTACATTTCTTGCCGAAACCAAATTCTTCCCGGCTACCTCCGCCGTTACCGCCTCCGGAAAGCCTTCACTGTCGTAGGCGCTATATGCCGCAAGGTGAAAAATTATATGCGGCACATACTTTGCCATCACACTCTCCATGTATGCCCTGTCACAGGTCGAGCCTATCAGAGTCTCTATCTCCAGCTCCGGCTGCTTTTCGCTCAGCTCACGCGCAAGCTCATAGGCTCCGCTTTCGCACACATCAAGCACTACAAGCCTTCTCGGCTTATACTTTGCGATTTTTCTGCAAAGCTCGCCGCCTATGCGCCCGCCGCCGCCCGTTACCAGTACGACACGTCCCGAAAGCAGCACCCGCAGCTCGTTTTCATCGAAACAGCTTCCCTCGCCGTTTCTGCTGACAAGGCGCTCCACATCCGCGCGGCTTATATCACGCATTGCGGCCTTTGTGCCGAGCAGCTCTCCAAACGAAGGGAGCAGCTTTATTTTGCAGCCTGATCGAGCGCAGGCATCTACAATGTCATCCAAATTTTTCCCGCGAGTATAAGCGCGGCCGACAATCACCTCATCCGCCGAAAAATCCGCAAGCAATTTCGAAATCTGCGCAAGACTGCCTGCTACCCGCACTCCGTCTATTTTTCTACCGATTTTCGCCGGATCATCGTCCAAAAGGGCGACCACCTTCCGTCCGTATTCCACGTGCTCACGGCACGCTTTTATCACATATGCTCCGGCCTCGTCCGCCCCGAGCACTATCACTCTCTTCACATTTGCCGCTGCCCTGCCGGAAGTCGAGGTCCGGGTCGCAAGCGCTGCCCCGCCGGAAGCCGAATCCCAAGCTGTAGCCGCTACCCCGCCGGAAGCCGAGGTCCCGGTCGCAAGCGCCTGCCTGCGCAGTTTCCGCCGCGCCTCCATCCTGCGATACTCCTTGATAATCGCCCTTAGTCCCGGCAAAAGAATCGTGCTGATGAGCGCCGCAACTATGTAGATGCTTGTCGGCATCGTCTGGCCGGTCATCTTCATGTATTCCGCGGAAACGGCCGAGGCCAGCCACACGCCTATGATCAGCTTTGCAAGCTCGCGTCTGCCCGCGTAGCGCCATATGGCAGAATAGCTCCCCAAAAGAGCCGTAACGAGCAGGCTGCATGCTGTAATCTGCAAAATGTTGTCTACGTAGACTACAAACCATGCGTCAAACTGCGCGCTCTCTACGTCAAATTCGAATTTGAGCACAAAGGCCAGTATGTACGCGATATTTATAAGTAAGATGTCGGCTATCACAAGCCACGCGGTTCTCAAAACTCTGCGCATAAATTTCCGGCCCTTGCGGCCCCTCCTTTCCGTTTTCTGACTTAGCTTCCTTCTTTGACTGGATTTCCTTTTTCTGGCTTAGATTCCTTTTTCCGGCTTGGTTTCCTTTTCGCTGCCTTGTTTTCCCTTTATACCTACATTTTCAGCGTGCCGGCACCCGGGTCATCGAAGCCTGGGATTCCTGAGCCGCCCGGCGCGCCTGGATTTGCTCCGCCAGTAAGGCCCGGCACACCCCGCACCATTCCTTTTTCTGTATAATATGTCACGCCTTCCTTTACCAGGAATTTCTTTATCACGCTCATATGGACGCACTGCCCCAAATTCAGCGGGCTGATCGCGCTTTGCATACCGTATACAATGCCTCTCTCATCAAAGAGCGGGCCGCCGCTTTGCCCCTTAAGACCTGGGGTCGAAAGCTCTATGCCCACAAGGCCCGCATCCTTTACGCCGATAAGCCTCGTAACCATGCCTTCCATCGGGAAGCGCGGGCTCGTCTTTGTCCCTTCATTTGTCCAGCCAATGTCGTCCCTCTCCGGGTTGTATACAAAATTTGTAAATTCCGGAAACGGAAAGCCGAGCCTGCAAAGGAATTTGCCCTGCTTTATACTGTCGTCATCATCGCCAAATACCGCATGTCCCTTGTACCCTATCTTTGTGAAGCCTTCGAATTTCACGAGCGCAAGGTCCGCGTTCGGATGGATTTTGCACTGCACAGCCTTTATCCTGTCCACGCAATCCACAAAATTTATCTTGAGCTGCGCTACCGTATTTGGCGTGTATTTGAATACCTCCTCAAGGCCGCGAAGCTGCTCCTCCGCATTGAAGCCATGATTGAGCTGCGCCTTCTGCTGCCTGAAATCGCTATATTTCTTCTCGATTTTCGAAGCCTCTATTACCATCTGTGCCACTTTTTTTGTGGTAACTGCCCAGCCCTCTTCGTTTACGAAGAACATCGTAGCCGCGCCGGGGTCTATCCGCTCCGAGCCGTAATGTCTCGATATCGTAAAGAGCGGTCTGGTGAAGCCGCCCACCTTTTCTATTGCATTTACAAACATTCTATAGCCTCCCTCGCTTCTTCCATTGATTCCTGCGTTGTTACGGCACTTTCAAAAAATACCTCCGAAAGCACCGAATAGTCCTGCTCCTGCAGCGCCATGTATACTATATTTTCGAGCACAAGCACGTAGGTTTCACAATCCGACGCAAACTGCGCAAGCTTCCGGCATGCCGCATCCTCATCCTCAGTAAAATCAGCGCTCTCCAGCATTTTTTCCACTTCTTTATTGCTCTCATGCGCCCTCGCGTAGTAGGCGCTTATCTTTGCCGCGAGCTCCGGCAGTTTCTCCTGCGTGGTAGCCTGAAGCTGCATCAAGTCAGTTGTGGAATTCGTGTAGGTGTCCTCGACATCGTCAAAGGTATTTTTGATGCTTTGCGTCTCCGTGCGCACCGCCACCGGCTCCGGCTCCTCTTCGTATTCCATGAAGACGGTTCGCGTGCTGTTTTCCCAGCCGATGTCGATACCCACAAGCTCCGCTATCGAGCGCAGAGGCAGGTAGGTCGAGCCGTTGTAGATTATCGGGTAGACCGTATCGCCGACCACGTTTTTGAAGGTCTGCGCCTCAAAGTAGTACATGATTGTAACATCCGGCTTGAGATACGCCTCGCCTATGTATTGCGGCCACGCGATTCTGTAATCGACAGTCGTGACAAAGCTCGAATTTGTATCTATGCTGTTTTTATTCGATTTTTTATTGTCCGGCTCGCTCAGCGTCTTGCCTATCATAACCATTTTTGCCGAATTTATCCATTCGACCGGTTCGCCCATGAGTGTGGCGATGGCTCTCACCGGCAGATAAGTCGAGCCCTTGTAGATTATCGGGTATACTATGCCGCCCTTCTCGTCGCTGAATTGCAAATACTCGCCGTTTAGTGTGACGGCGATGTCCGGACTCACGTATACATCTATTTTTGTCGGTTTGAGGCTAAGCTCTGCGCTTGTGCTATTTGCGGAAACGGCGGAGTTTCCGCTTACGACAGTATTCGCAGCTACTGCCGGGCTTTCTGCCACGGCAGCACTTACCGCGCCCGCAGACGACAAAAGCATACTCAAGGAAAGCGCCACTGCAATACTTTTTTTGAATTTTTTCATGCCTTTTCCCCTTATCTCACTCAAAATACCCTTTCACGGTTATGTGGATACAATCGCCGTAAAATGTCCAAATACGGACAGTTCCAAGGACATTTTACCATATATTCACCCTCCTGTCAGTTGGTTTTTTGGTGAAGTCGCCATCGAGTTCTTCTAATTCCATACCTCTAAAAGCCAAAAGGTATCGTGAAAGCTGAAAAACAGCAAAATCACGATACCTTTCTTCTTTTGACCTATTTCCTAACTCAAAGTCGCCGCCGTCAGACCTACTCCTATAGCATACTCATACTTCTCTACCGCAAGCTTGAGATCCAAAAGCGCCTGCGCCTGCGAAAGCTGTGCCGAATACGACGCGAGCTGCGCCTGCTGCACCGTCGTCAGCGTGCAATAACCCTTCTCATACTGCAGCTGCGCCAATCTCACCGTCTCCTTCGCGTTTGCGACCGTGGTCTTTGCCGACTTGACAGCCTCCGCGCTTTGCGTCATATTCATATACTTTGTCCTTACATCCATCTCAACCGTATCCGCAGCCGTATTGTAATTTGCCTCGGCCGCAAGGAACTTCGCCTTTGCGCCCAGATACTTTGAGGATGTCGACGGATACGCCTTATATCCGCTGAAATCCATCTTTGCTACGGAATAATCATATTCCGCTTCCTTTATCTCAATTCTGTTTTCAAGCGCGCTCTTTATGCCGGCATCAAGTCCCGTAGCAGGCAACGCCGTCTCGGAAAGCACCGTCGTCAGAGTCACCTTTTGATTCAGATCATAGCCGAAAAACATATTGAAATTCATCTGGAGCTGCGCAAGTCCGTTCTCCGCCGCAATCTTTGCGTCCTTTGCGGTATTCACATCAGACTCCGCTGACAGCAGGTCCATCTTCGAGACCGTGCCCAGCTTGTACTTCAGCTGCGTCTTTTCATAAATTGTCTGCGTAATATCGTAATTGTCCTTTGCTATAGCATACTGCGCTTCCATATTCTTCAAGCTGTAATACATCTCGGTCGCGGACAAATTCAGATTGTTCTTCCTCGCCTCGTCATTTGCGGGCACCATCTTTGTCGCAAAAGCCTTCAGCATTTCAAGGCTCTTTTTAGAGGATGTGTCCATAGAAAATGCCGCGCTCCTGTACTGCTGCATAAGCTCCTCGCTCCCGCTGGCCTCCGCCGCCAATTTGAATTCACGCAGAGCCGCCTTTGCCTCCTTTATGGCATCCAGTCCCTCGGAAGAGCCTGCCGATACTGCCTTATCTCCCATATTCTGGATTTCTATCAGCTGCATTTGCACGCTTCCCTCCATCTGCTTGAGCGCATCATCGAGTGTCACGCTGATAGGTCCTGCTACTGTCGTGCTTGCCGCCGTATCGCCTGTACCGGAAGCAGTGTCGCTTGTGCTCGCGGAAACGGCGCTGCCCGTCCCCGCCGCGGAGCTTGCCGCAGTTGCCGCAGTGTCCGCAAAGGCCGCAGCCGTCGAAAGAAGTGTAAATGCCATAGAAGCGGCAAGTATAATTGAAAGTTTTTTCTTCATTTTTTCTAATCCTTCCTATGCGAAATTTTCGATTCCCGGCCGCAGCAGTCTGTCCGGAGCTTTCCGAATGTCGCCGACTCGCCGGTCAGTTTTTATTTTACACTCCTGTTTTTTTCAAGTCAAGATGTTATTTGGCGGTTTGCGCTTCGCTCATGCTTGCTTTCGCAAACCGCGAGCTGATACAATTATACAAAAAATATGCCCGACTCGCAAGACGTTCGGACATATTTTTTTCATTTTATTGTTATTGAATTTAGGATTTGTAAATATTTCCTGATTCTTCCAAGACTACTTTACTCCTCGTCTGCCTCCGCTGGCGACCTTCATACGATTTATCGCTTTCTGAAGCTCCATTCTGGCTCTTATGATCTCCTCGTCATCTTCCTGATTTTCATATGGATATGTGCCCTGCTTGTGAGCATCGAGGAAGGCCTGAGCGGACTCCTTCAATGACATCGCGCGCTCCATATCTATATCCTCCTGCCATTCCGCGGCGTCGGTATATATGATAATGTTTTCCTGCACGTCGATAAAGCCACCGTGTATGGCCGCGACCTTGAATTCGTCCAGGGATTTTCCCTTTTCCTGAATGGAGAGCTCGCCAATGTCGAGAAGCTTGACAGCCCAAGTATGGCCTGCCATAAAGCCCTCATATCCTGAGAGTGTCTTTACAACGACAAGCTCTGCCTCACCCATATAGAAAAGCTTGGAAGGTGTGATAATCTCAACATTTACACTCTTAGCCATTTGCTTGCTTGTACCTTTCTACAACATCGTCGATACTACCCGCATAGAGGAACATCGACTCCGGTATCTCGTCGTGCTTGCCTTCGAGGATTTCCTTGAAGCTGCGCACTGTCTCCTTGAGTGGGAGATATACACCAGGAGTGCCGAGGAAGTGCTCTGCCACGCTGAATGACTGTGACAGGAATCTCTGAATCTTTCTCGCTCTGGATACGATGAGCTTATCAGAATCAGAAAGCTCATCCATACCGAGGATTGCGATGATATCCTGCAAATCCTTGTACTTCTGCAATACTTCCTGCACGCCACGAGCTGTATTATAATGCTCCTCGCCCAAAATGAGCGGATCCATGATTCTGGATGTGGACTCGAGCGGGTCTACAGCCGGATAGATACCGAGCTCTGTGATAGAACGTGAAAGTACTGTCGTAGCATCGAGATGCGCAAATGTCGTAGCAGGAGCAGGGTCAGTCAGGTCGTCGGCAGGTACGTATATCGCCTGTACCGATGTGATAGAACCCTTCTTTGTGGAAGTGATTCTCTCCTGAAGAGCACCCATTTCCGTAGCCAGTGTAGGCTGATAACCTACGGCCGACGGTACACGTCCGAGCAGTGCGGATACCTCCGAGCCTGCCTGTGTGAATCTGAATATGTTGTCTATGAAGAGCAGTACGTCCTGACCCTCCACATCTCTGAAGTACTCTGCCATTGTAAGTCCTGTAAGAGCTACTCTCATTCTGGCTCCAGGCGGCTCATTCATCTGGCCGAATACCATTGCTGTTTTGTCTATAACTCCGGAATCAATCATTTCGTAGTAAAGATCGTTTCCTTCTCTTGTTCTCTCGCCTACGCCGGCAAATACCGAGATACCGCCGTGCTCCTTTGCGATGTTGTGGATAAGCTCCTGAATAAGTACAGTCTTGCCTACTCCCGCGCCTCCGAAAAGACCTACCTTACCACCTCTTGTATAAGGTGCGATAAGGTCGATAACCTTTATACCGGTCTCAAATATCTGCGCGGTAGTATCCTGCTCTTCAAATTTAGGTGCTTCCCTGTGTATTGAGCTTCTCAGCTCTGTAGCTACAGGACCCTTTTCGTCTATAGTCTCGCCTATTACGTTGAAAAGTCTGCCGAGGACAGCCTGACCTACCGGTACGGAAATCGGTGCTCCGGTATCGAGTGCCTCCATGCCTCTTTTCAGTCCATCTGTAGGTGAAAGTGAAATACATCTTACGACATCGTCTCCGATATGCTGGGCTACCTCTGCCACGATCCTTTTTCCGTCGAGAGTGATCTCTATCGCGTTCAGAAGCTCCGGCATATCATCCGCGTCGAATTTTATATCTATTACGGGTCCTACTATCTGATGAATTATACCCTTTTTCATTTTTACCTCCTCTGAGGGCTCAAATTTGTTGTTTTTTTAACCATTCTGAGCGTCCGAGCCTGATACGACCTCAATGATTTCATTTGTGATCGCGGCCTGTCTTGCCCTGTTGTAGAAGAGCGACAGCTCACCGAGCATCTCGCGGGCGTTATCCGTCGCATTCTCCATGGCCATACGCCTTGCCGCGTGCTCACACGTAGCCGAGCTTATAACAGCGCCATATATCATTATTTCTACATATTTTGGTATCAGGTAATTGAATACTTCCTCTACTGACGGCTCATATTCTACATCCCTGTCGAAGCTGCCATACATTTCAGGATCTATCTCGGGATCAAACGGAAGCAATGTGACGGTTTTGGCGTCCTGCTCCAGAGAGCTCGCGTACGATGTGTATATAAGCTCAATCTTGTCTATCTCTCCCGCGACATACATATCAAGTATAGGCTTGCTTATCTGTCTTGTCTCAAGGAAGGATATATTTTCAGGCGGAGCGACATACTCGCTGTAAATAGAGTAGCCTCTCTTCTCAAAATATTCCTTGCCCTTTGTACCTATAGCTACGACAATCGGAGTGCCTTCACTCCTTGCAAGCTCTTCCTCCGCAAGCTTTATTACGTTTGCATTGAAGCTGCCGCAAAGACCTCTGTTGCTGGTTACGATTATGTAGCAGGTTTTTTTGATCTCGCGGCTGCCCTTGAGATACATTTCAGGGATATCGCTCACATTATTGAATATGTTTTCTATCGCTTCCGTGATATAGTGGAAGTATTTTATTGTTTTTTCAAAGGTGGCTTTGGCTTTCCTCAGTTTTGCCGCGGACACCAGCTTCATTGCGTTTGTAATATGCTCAGTGCTATTTACGCTTCGCATTCTACGCTTGATGTCCTGCATATTGCTTGAAGCCATACGATGTCCCCCTTTCCGTGTCTTTTATGTCCTTTTGGTCATATGTTTTTAGTTTTCTTTTGCCTTCCATATTTCCTTGAATTCATCTATGGCAGCCTTCAGAATCTCTTCTGTATTTTCAGCCAGCTCGCCGCTGTTTCTGATGCTGCGTGTCACCTCAGGATGCTGCTCCTCCATAAAGGCTGTGAATTCTTTTTCGAACTTTTTGATCTCCGGTACAGGGATTTCCGCAAGGTAATGGTTTATAGCTGCATATATGATCATAACCTGATCCGCTACATCTATAGGGCTGTACTGCGGCTGCTTGAGTATCTCCATAAGGATTTGACCGTGATCCAGCCTTGCCTTTGTATCCTTGTCTACATCGGAACCGAATTGCGAGAAGCTTGCCAGCTCTCTGTACTGAGCAAGCTCCAGCTTTACCTTGCTGGCTACCTTCTTCATCGCCTTGATCTGCGCATTTCCTCCTACACGGGATACGGAAATACCCGCATTTACCGCAGGACGCTGACCTGTAAAGAAGAGCTCAGTCTCCAGGAAGATCTGTCCGTCAGTGATGGATATTACGTTTGTAGGAATATATGCGGATACGTCTCCTGCCTGCGTCTCTATGATAGGCAGTGCTGTAATGGAGCCGCCGCCCAGCTCGTCGGAAAGCTTTGCCGCTCTTTCAAGAAGTCTTGAATGGAGATAGAATACATCTCCAGGATAAGCTTCACGTCCAGGTGGTCTCCTAAGAAGAAGTGACATTGCACGATAGGCTACAGCATGCTTTGAAAGGTCATCATATACGATGAGCACATGCTTGCCGTTGTACATAAAGTGCTCGCCCATAGCGCAGCCCGCATAAGGAGCTATATACTGAAGCGGCGCTACATCACTTGCCGTAGCCGAAACTACTATAGTGTAATCCATAGCACCCTTTGTCTCCAGCGTCTGTACGAGCTGAGCAACAGTGGAATTTTTCTGTCCTATGGCTACATAGATACAGATTACGTCCTTGCCCTTCTGATTTATGATAGTATCGATGGCGATAGCAGTCTTTCCTGTCTGTCTGTCGCCTATGATAAGCTCTCTTTGTCCTTTTCCGATAGGAATCATTGAGTCTATAGCCTTGATACCGGTCTGCAGCGGCTGATTTACGCTCTTTCTCTGCAATACGCCAGGTGCAGGGCTCTCAATTGGTCTTGCGCCTTCGCTCTTTATCGGGCCTTTGCCGTCTATAGGCTGACCCAGGGCGTTTACGACACGTCCTATAAGACCGTCTCCTACCGGCACCTCTACTACTCTGCCTGTAGGCTTTACGATGTCTCCTTCTTTTATATGCTTGTCGGAACCAAGTATTACTGTGCCGACGTTATCTTCTTCCAGATTCAGCGCCATGCCATATACTTCCCCGGGAAACTCTAAAAGCTCGCCGGCCATACAGTTTTCAAGGCCGTAAACTCTGGCGATTCCGTCGCCGACCTGTATTACCGTACCGAAATCCGAGATCTCGAGATGATTTTCGTATTTCTTGATCTGCTCTTTGATGACGGTACTTATTTCTTCAGGTCTGAGATTCATACGCGTTCCTCCTCTCTCCGTTTATTTTTAGTTTAAATATGCTTAGTTTGTTTTTAGTTTAATTTCAGTTGTAAGTTCTTGAAACGACTGCTTATAGACGCGTCTATGACTTTGCCGTCTATGTAGATCTTGAATCCGCCTATGAGGGATTTGTCTGTCTCGTTTTCAAGTCTTACGTTTTGTTTTATGAGCTTTCCGGTCTCCTTCTCAAGCTTTTCTATTTGCTCAGGCTTGAGCGGCGCAACCGAAAGCACCCTGCCATGCGCATAACCTTCTTCCTTATTAGCAAGCTCAGTATATGCGGCTACGATTTTTTTATAATGCTTTGCCCTGCCCTTATCCACAAGGATATAGAGGAAGTTCAGAAGCTCATCGCAAATACGACCCTCGAAGATAGCCTTCAGTGTCTCCTTTTTCTCTGAGGCTGCCAGCGTCGGCGTTATCATCAAAGACAACAATACCGGCTCGTCCTCAAGTACCTTGAGGATTCCGTGGCTCTCCTCCATAATGAGATCCACCTTATTCACTTCTTTTGCCGCCAAAAATAAGGCGTTGCCGTATGTGAAATCAATCGTTAGTTCTGCCATCCCGACTTACCTGCCTGTTCAATAATCTCATCGATAATACGATCCTGACCGGTAGTCTCAAGTTCTTTTTCAACTATCTTGACTGCCGCCATCATTGAAAGCTCAGTGATCTGCTGTCTCATGTCATGCAATGCCAGCTGACGCTCTCTTTCAATCTGCGTCTCGGCCTGCTTTATCATGTCAGCAGCCTTTTGTCCTGCCTCGTCTATAATCATCTGAGCCTGTTCATCAGCTCTGACTCTTGCATTCTTTATGATGTCTCTGCCTTCAGCTTCCACATTTGCAATTTTTTTGTTGTAAGCTTCCAGCTTTTCATCAGCTTTACGATTTGTCATCTCAGCATTGTCGAATGCGTCCTTGATGGACTGCTTACGTTTGTCCAAAAGGTCAAGAAAAGGTCGATACAAAAACTTCGTCAGTACGCCCATGAGTATCAGGAAGTTCGCTATGGCAAATATTATCGTTTTTACGTCGATGCCTAATACTTCGACCATAATAAAGCCTCCTTAATCTTCTTGCCGCTTTTCCGCCGCTCTATATCGGCGCCGAATCAGCCTACAGCTTTGCGGACAAAATCAACGCAATAAGAAGTCCGTAAATTGTCAGTGACTCCATGAATGCGAGTGCAAGAATCATGTTTATACGGAGTGTACCTGCCATCTCAGGCTGACGAGCGATTCCTTCGAGTGCCTTTGTGGCTGCCATTGCCTGTCCGATTCCAGGGGCAATTGTTGAGATTGCAATAGCTAATGCTGCTGCGAGTGCGATTGTATTCATTTTGTTTCTCCTTTCATATTTAAAACTCTCTTTTGAGAGCCAATATTAACTGTTTTAAATTTGTTTCCCGCGCCGCGCCGTCTCCTTTTGCGGAAACTGCGAGGGTTTTCGGTGTCTAGGCCGTTTCCGCGAAAATAGCGAAGGCTAGAGTGTCTCTTCGGTCTCTGCGGCCTCCGAGATGTATATGCCCGTGAGGAGGGAGAATACCAATGCCTGGATAAGTCCCATAAGTACTGAAAGAGCCTGCATAACAACCGGCACGCCTATAGGCACCATTTCAAAGAGCTGTTCTACTACTGTCTCTTCGCCGTATACATTTCCGTAAAGTCGGAATGTGAGCGAAAACGGTCTTACTATCTCTTCTATCATCATGAGAGGGAAGATGAAGGCGATAGGTTTAAAGAAGTGCTTGTAATAGCGTAGTCCGTGGTGCTCCTTGATGCCGACAAACTGTGTCGAGAGAAATACTACAAGCGCAAGTCCCAGCGGGAAATTTACCGAGCTGGTAGGCGCCGCAAGTCCCGGCAGTTTGCCTGCGAGCGGAAGCAGACCGGAATAATTGCAAAGCAATATGTAGATGAATAATGTGGCTACAAGCGGAAGGTATTTTCTGCCTGCGTATTCGCCCATCAGATCCACAAAGAAGTCTCTCAGCTTTTCGATGGCTATCTCCACTGCAGCCTGGCCGCCCGAAGGTATCATCTCAAGCTTTCTCCCGGCTACTATGGCGATGACGCACAGAATAATCGTGATTCCAAGGCTTGTAATCATGCCGCTTGTAACTCCAAGCGAACTCAAAGTTTCTATCATTTCTTCTTTCCTCCCTAAGCAGCCTTTCTATCCAGGTCGCTTATTTTTGTATATCATCTATATCGTCTTGCGACGGAGCTATACACAAATTTTTGTATCATTTGCAATATGCCTTTTTTGCCGGATTGCTGTCAATTTTGTCAATCCTTAAATCAGGCGCTTATCGCATGCATGGCCTTATTTATCGGGAATACTCTATTTGCAATGCTCAAGGCAAGTGCGGCGGCGATGATGGTCGCCACAAAATCAAATGGCATAACATTGCGGAGCAGGAATACTATAAGCAAGGTAATTATATTTATCACGTAGCTTGCTATCATATTTCTGTACAACAACTTTGCCACTGTATTTTGATCGGGCTTGTAATTTGGATTCAGCAGCTTGCGCCAAAGAACAAAATACTTTACAGCGCCGGCTGCACCACCAAAAACCGCTCCTGCTATCGCACCAATTACGTATTCCAACGTCGAAATCTCCCCCACTATAAATCGTAATTTTTCTTAATTATAGTACAACTTTTTTGCGGTGTAAAGTACTTTTTTGAAATAAATAATCAGAAATTTCTATTTTTATCAACTGTTTGCACAATATCCGCCTATTTCAAGCTATAAAGGCGGCATTTAGGCATAAGCGTACACGATTTTGATATGTTTTTCGCATTATTTGCGCATGAGGCCGCTTTCTCTTCTTTACTAATTTGCTGTATTTACCATACAGTTTTGCATATTCAGCTCGGGTCGTTTCTACATCTTATGTACTTTGGGATTTTGATAAACTATACTTTTTAAAAATACCTTTGAAGCTTTGGGGCTAAAGCTGTCTTTGGCCTGGTGCTCCTCGCAGGAGACAGCTAAGCTCGCCTC
>CAVHIG010000035.1:0-20451 GCA_963636105.1 Anaerovoracaceae bacterium | reverse complement strand
GGTCGAGACACACACCTTTGATGATCGGGGCCGTTTCCAGCCCTTTAACCTCGGCGTAGGTGTCCAGTTCGTTGAAGTAGGATACACGGAGCGCGAGGTAGGTGTTTACAAACAGCTTGGTCGCCTCCGCCTCTGTGGCTCCCATGAAGAGGAGGGGGATGGCTGTCTTGATCGCGCCCTGCTGGAGTAGTGCCGCAAACTGCTTTGCCGCGGGCTGATTCTTCTCGTCGCTGCCGACAATGATGCGGCTCGGATACAGGTTGTCGTAGAGCGCCTTGGATTCTCGCAGGAATTCCGGGCTGAAAATGATATTGTCCATAGCCATTTTTTCACGTATCTGAACGGTATAGCCGACAGGAATGGTGGATTTGATTACGACTGTGGGCTTGATTTTTCTGCTTTCTGTGGATTCTTTGATCAGCGTCAGCACGGATTCCACGGCACTGCAATCAAAGAAGTTTGCTTTTGGGTCGTAGTTTGTAGGCGCGGCGACGATGATGAAATCGGCGTCTGCATAGGCGGCTGCACCGTCTGTCGTAGCGGTGAGGGCGAGCTTGCGGGCCTCATGCTCGACAAGGTATCGCTCGATATACTCGTCCTGAATCGGGCTAATCCAGTTGTTCAGCTTTTCGACCTTCTCAGGCAGGATGTCCACGGCGGTCACATCGTTGTGCTGGGAAAGCAAAACGGCAAGCGACAGGCCTACATAGCCCGTGCCGGCAACGGCGATTTTCTTGCGTTCGATGGGCGCAGGGGCAGTATCGTTATCTACGATAAGCTCAGAAGTCTGGAAGTCCAAGACGGCGGAAAGCGCAAGAAGCTGCTCTATGGATGGGGTGTAGTCTCCGGATTCCAATCTGGAAAGTATGGAACGGTTGATTCCGGTCTTTTTGGACAGCTCGGTTTGGGATAGATTCAAGGCTTTTCTTCTGCTGACTACAGTTTCAGCGAGAAGGTGTATGGATAAGTGTTTCATAAAAATCTCCTCAAGTGGAATTTGCTAAATGTTGCTGATAACGTCATAAAGTAAGGATATTTTATCATAAAAACGCGAAAAATTCAATAGAATGTCGCTGAAAAATACAAAAAATACGAGAAAGCATGGGCGTCGCAAAGAAAAATCCGCCGGCTCCGGCCTTGAGACGCAATAATAATTTCACATACACCAAAAGCGTTCACGCCACCTTCACACTCTTGGTGTATGCTTAAGCAAAAGAATCATACAAAGGACAGGAGGAAGCCCGGAAGTTTCCGCGCGAAAAGAACATGGCACATTTGCTTGTTGTCGACGACGAAGAAAAGATTCGTCAGGTCATAAAAGAATACTCAGAATTCAACGGTTACGAGGTCACCGAGGCTGCCGACGGCATGAGCGCTGTGGGTCTTGTCAAGCTCAATGATTACGACCTCATCATAATGGACATCATGATGCCGAAGCTCGACGGCTTTACGGCATGCAAGGAGATAAAGAAGATCAAGGACATTCCTATTATAATGCTTTCGGCGCGCGGCGAAGAGTACGACAAGCTCTTCGGTTTTGAGCTGGGCATCGATGACTACATGGTAAAGCCGTTTAGCCCAAAGGAGCTCATGGCGAGGGTAAACGCGATACTCGCGCGCAAGCAGCCGGCGCAGAGCCAAAGCGCAAATGAGCTTGTCTTTGACGGTCTTGTGATAAATATCCCGGCGCGCACGGTCACTGTGGATGGCGAAAAGATAAATCTCACGCCGAAGGAATACGACCTGCTCTTTTATCTTGTAGAGAATAAAAACATCGCACTCTCACGTGACAAGCTGCTCTCGGACATCTGGGGCTACGACTTCTTCGGCGATGATCGCACGATAGACACGCATATCAAGAATCTGAGAAACAGCCTCGGCAAATACAGAGATTACATTGTTACCCTGAGAGGAGTAGGCTACAAATTCGAAGCGTAGCCGCGCGGTGCCTGATCATGAAAATATTCGGAAAAGAATTCAAACTAAACTTCAAGAGCCTCAGATTCAAGCTGTGGCTCCATTTTCTGTTTTTTGCGGCTGTACTCATGCTTCTGCTCTGGGGCCTGCAGATTTTCTTTTTAAACAGTTTTTACCAGGAGATGAAGATTTCGGAGACAAAGGATACCGCAAATTCCATTTTGGAGCATTATCAGGACAGCGACATCGTCGAGAAAATCCGTGACATCTACCTGAAAAACGATATGTACATACAGATCGAGACCTCGGACGGCACCATCGTATTTTCTCCTGAAACTGAGGAATCATGGCGACCTTCCTACGTTTACTTTAGCGAAATGAAGGCCGTGCGCGAGCAGCTGCAGAAAAGCAAATCCGACAGCGTTTCCGTAATAGTCTCGGAGAAGCACACCAGCAGCAATACTCTCGCCTTCGCGAGCTATGTGGATAATGGAAACGGCGGAGTGGACGTGCTCTACATTTTTTCGCCGCTCTATCCCGTGTCTTCGACTGTGGACATCCTGAGCACACAGCTTTCCTATGTCACGGTCATCTCGCTGCTTCTGGCCTGCGCGCTCTCCCTGATCCTGTCAAACCAAATCGTAAAACCGATAAAGAAGATCAACAATTCCGCGAAAAAGCTCGCCCAGGGCAAGTACGGCATAGTCTTTGAAGGCGGCCATTACTCGGAGATTGAGGAGCTTGCGAGCACGCTGACTTATACCTCGCTTGAGCTTGAGAAATCCACAAATCTCCAAAGAGACCTCATAGCAAATGTCTCGCACGACCTCAGGACGCCGCTCACCATGGTGAAATCCTATGCGGAGATGATACGCGATATTTCCGGCGACAAGCCCGAAAAGCGAAATGCTCACCTTCAAGTCATTATAGAGGAGGCCGACCGCTTAAACGTCCTCGTATCGGACATGCTCTCGCTTTCCAGGATGCAATCCGGCTCCACGGTGCTTGAAAAGAGGAGGTTTAATCTCAGCGAGACCTTTGAAAATATTTTGCATTCTTACGATATTTTTGCGGAAAAGGAAAATTACACCATCGCGCTTGACTGCCAGCCGGACCTCTATGTAAATGCCGATGAAGCCCGCATAAATCAGGTCATTACGAATCTCGTCACAAATGCTATAAAGTACTGCGGGGAGGACCGTACGGTGCTTATAAGTGTGCGTCAGGAGGGCAGAAACGGCCACGGTTCCTTCATAAGGTGCGAGGTCACCGACCACGGCATGGGTATCGCGCCGGAGGAGCTTGATAAAATTTGGGACAGATATTACAAGGCCAGCACAAATCATGTGCGGACGACGGTGGGGACAGGCCTCGGCCTCTCGATTGTGAAGGAGATTCTGGTGTTGCACAATGCAAAGTTTGGGGTGGAGTCCACTGTCGGCCAGGGCAGCACCTTCTGGTTTGAGCTGAAGGCCGAAAAGCCGGAGAAAGGGAAGCAGGATTCATATGGAAAAATTTAAAAAGGCCGCCATTATAGGCGGAGCGGTTATAGGCGGTGCCATAGGCGGCACCTGCAGTTTTATCGGCAAGCTGTCAAAGGTAAAATTTCTGGACGAGCTGGGCAGTGCCATTATAGATTCCACAATACTTACAGGCACCATTGCGGGCGAGATAGCCAGCGGCACTCTCGAAACAGCGGCCGGTGCGCTGAGAAAAAACAAGGAGCAAAGGCGCCGCGGCATTCGCGACCTCAAAAGCGGCGGCGGCAGAGTCTTCCAAAATTGGAAGGATAATTTCTATGTAATAAAGGACAATGGCAGCGAAATCTTAGGCGGCATCAAGGACAGGGACGGTCGCCGTGTCTTAAATGGCACAAAAACCCTCGGCAAGGTCGCTGCTATCGGCTTCATCACAGTAGGCGCCATAGAAGTAGAGAGCTCCCGGCACAAATCGCCTGGGCCTGTGAATTCTGGTTCTGATAACTCCGGTTCTGGTAGCTCAGGCCCAGGTCTGTAAAATCTGATTCTGCCGGGCCAGTTAGTATCCCTCGGGGTTGTTTTTTTGCCAATTCCAGGCGTCAGCGCACATAGCAAGCAGGTCTTTTTCGGCCTTCCAGCCAAGCTCACGCAGAGCCTTGCTCGGATCGCAATAACACATGTCGATGTCGCCCGGACGTCTCGGCTTTATCACATAAGGAATCTCCACGCCGGTCGCCTTCTCAAAGGCCTTCACAAGATCCAGCACGCTGTAGCCGTTTCCGGTACCGAGGTTGTACACACTGCAGCCCGCTTCGGCTTGCAATCCGCTTTTCCTATCGGCTTCGGCTTTACCTCCCAGACCAGTTTTTTCATCGGCCTCAGCTTCGATACCTTCTTTCACATCAGCCTCAGCTTTCATTCCTTCTTTCCTATCGGCCTCCGGTTCGCATCCGAGCTTCGCAAGCGCAGCAAGATGTCCCTTGGCCAAATCCACCACATGGATGTAATCGCGCACGCCCGTACCGTCCGGAGTATCGTAATCATCCCCGAAAACGCCGAGCTCACGCAGTTTCCGCGTCGCCACCTGAGTCACATACGGCATCAGATTGTTTGGAATTCCGCGCGGATTCTCGCCGATAAGCCCGCTCTCATGCGCGCCCACAGGGTTGAAATAGCGCAAAAGCACCACGCTCCACTCCGGATCCGCCTTGCACAGGTCGATTAAAATCTCCTCAATCATCGATTTTGTGCGCCCGTAGGGATTTGTGCATTCGCCTCGCGGAAATTGCTCAGTGATCGGCACGCTCGCCGGTTTCCCGTAGACAGTCGCGGAGGAGGAGAAAATCAGCTTCTTTGCGCCATGTTTTGCCAATTTTTCCAGCAATGTCAGGGTGCCGCCCACGTTATTTTTGTAGTAACTGAGTGGTTTTGCGACGGATTCGCCCACTGCCTTGAGGCCGGCGAAATGAATGCATGCCGTGATGTCTTCCTTCGAAAGCAGTTCCTCAAGCAGCTCGCTGTCCAAAATGTCGCCCTCGTAAAAACGCACGTCGCGGCCTGTGATTTTTCGAAGTCTTGGGAGCACTTTTACGTCAGAATTGCTCAGATTGTCGAGCACTACCACGTCATATCCCGCAGTGAGAAGTTCTACGCATGTATGGCTGCCGATGTATCCGGCGCCACCCGTTACCAATATTGCCATTTTGTCCCTCCGTTGTATTGTTCTGATGTGTAATATGTATGCTGAGTTTGATTGTATGCGCTTGATGCTTGTATGCATTTGAATTATGCTTGTATGCGCTTGATGCTTGTATGCACTTAATATTAGCGCAAAATGGGGATTTCGTCAAGTGACTCGTTACCGTTTAGGCGCCAGGAACGGTGCGGTTGTTACTGTTCAGACCACACGAAATGGATTTAAAAAGAGAAGGTATCGTGATTTAATTGATTTCAAATTTTGCGATACCTTTTGGGACTTACACGTGTCAGCGATAATCAAGCGGATTTATTGTAGTTTTTACGTTTTTAAATTTATTGTAGATTTCGCGATTTTAGTTGCTTTTCTACAATATTTTCTCAGAATGAGCTGAGAAGGAAATCTAAGTTCCAGTTTGGAAAAGTAAATCCCTGCTCGGCGTATTGTTTGCAAGGGTAAATTCCAGATATTGGAAAGGAAGGTCAAAAAACAGAACTTACAATTCCAAAACAGAAGTTACAATTTAACCGGAGGTCGAATTTATCGTTTGTTTTTCGCAAAAGTAAATTCCACCCCTGGGGTAGATGGTATGGACAGCAACAGTGACTCGGAGTTTGGGCCGAAAAAAGAAAAAATGTGCTTGACAAGTGCGGGGCGGAGGAGTAAAATAATAAGGTATTTTTTAGAGAGAACTTGATCCGGGCGCACTTCGAGCACCTGCCGTGGTCATTCAACCGGAAAAGATGAAATCGTTTTACTGCATATATAGAACGTTTATTTGATGCAGGGGCTTTTTGCCCCCTTAAGGCATCGGTAGACGTTTTTTTGTTTTTTATAAGGCTCATCGGAGAGGGCAGGCCCGCACAGCCGAGATCGCAAATTCGGGAACCGATGATGAGCGTAAGTGAAAGGAGGAGTGCGCATATGGCACAAAAATACATATTTGTAACAGGAGGAGTAGTTTCGGGACTGGGAAAGGGCATTACGGCGGCTTCTCTGGGACGCCTGCTCAAGGCTCGCGGACTAAAAGTAGCGGCACAAAAGCTCGACCCCTACATAAATGTGGACCCGGGCACAATGAGCCCTTACCAGCACGGCGAAGTTTACGTGACTGAGGACGGCGCGGAGACAGACCTCGACCTCGGCCACTACGAGCGTTTCATAGACGAAGACCTGAACAAATACTCAAATCTCACCACGGGCAAGGTCTACTGGAACGTCCTCAACAAAGAACGTCGCGGCGAATACCTCGGCGAAACCGTGCAGGTCATCCCGCACATCACAAACGAAATAAAGGAATTTATATACAGAGTTGGCAGAAAAACCAACGCAGACGTAGTCATCACGGAGATTGGCGGAACCACCGGTGACATAGAAAGCCAGCCGTTTCTCGAAGCCATACGCCAGGTCGGCCTTGAGGTCGGCAGCGGAAACAGCCTCTTCATCCACGTCACCCTCGTTCCCTACCTCAGCGGAAGTGAGGAGCACAAGTCGAAGCCGACACAGCATTCGGTGAAGGAGCTCCGCGGCATGGGCATCAGTCCGGACATAATCGTGCTGCGCTGCGACAGACCGCTTGAGGAATCCATCTTCAAAAAAATCGCGATGTTTTGCAACGTAGATGAGGACTGCGTCATAGAAAACATGACAATTCCAATCCTTTACGAGGCTCCGCTCATGCTGGAAAAGCAAAATTTCTCGGCCACGGTATGCAGAAAGCTCGGCCTCACACTTCCGGAGCCGGAGCTTGACGATTGGGAAAAAATGGTTGAAGCCGTGCGGACAGCGGACAAAAATGTGCGCATTGGCATAGTTGGAAAATATGTCCAGCTGCACGACGCGTATCTGTCGGTCGCGGAGGCCCTGCGCCACGCGGGCTACACTTTTGGCGCAAATGTTGACATAGAATGGATAGACAGCGAGGAAATTACGTCGTACAATATAGATGAGGTGCTTTCCGGCGTAAACGGCGTAGTCGTCCCGGGAGGCTTCGGTCCTCGCGGTATCGAGGGGATGATTTTGACAGCAAAATATTGCAGAGAGCACAATCTGCCATATCTTGGAATTTGTCTTGGGATGCAGATTGCGGTCATAGAGTTTGCAAGGAATGTATGCGGCCTTTCGGATGCAAATTCCGGCGAGTTTGATCCGGATTCAGAGAATAAGGTGATAGACTTTTTGCCGGACCAGAGTGAAGCTGTCGACAAGGGCGGCACACTCAGGCTCGGAGCTTATCCTTGCAGAATTGCAGAGGGCACGATGCTGGCGGAGTGCTATGGAAAGAGCGGAGATGAGCTCATATACGAGCGCCACAGACATCGCTATGAATTCAATAATGACTATAGGGAGATTTTGTCACAGGCGGGGCTTGTGCTCAGCGGGACTTCACCCGATGGAAACATTGTGGAGACTGTGGAGAATCCAAGCTGTGATTTCTTTGTGGGAGTGCAATTCCATCCGGAATTTAAGAGCCGCCCAAATCGCCCGCATCCGCTTTTCAGAGGACTTGTGGGGGCGGCTACAGCTCGCCTGGCGTTGTGTCTGTAATTTTAAAAAAATACACTAAAAATTACAGACAAGCGAAATTCCGGACAAACAAGAGAACAAGCGAAATTCCGGACAAGCAATCAGATAGTATAATGAAAATAAATGTACAGTGTACGAAAGGAGAATAAAATGCAAAACCCACACCAGTTTTATCAGAGCCCGCTATGCGGCAGATATGCAAGCGATGAGATGAAGAGACTTTTTTCGGACGACAAAAAGTTCTCCACCTGGCGCAGGCTATGGCTTGCCCTGGCGGAGAGCGAAAAGGAGCTTGGCATAGACATTACCGACGAGCAGCTTGACGAGATGCGGGCAAATCTTGAAAATATCGACTACGAATTTGCTGCCGCAAAGGAAAAGGAAGTGCGCCACGACGTAATGGCTCATGTACACACCTTTGGCGAGGTCTGCCCGAAGGCAAAGCCTATAATTCACCTCGGCGCCACATCCTGCTATGTAGGCGACAATACGGACATAATTCTGATGCATTCGGGGCTTTTGCTCATAAGAAAGCTCCTTCTCAACGCGATAGCGGCTCTTGCGGAGTTTGCGGAAACTTACAAGGCGCAGCCGACGCTCGCGTATACGCATTTCCAGGCGGCTCAGCCTACTACGGTAGGAAAGAGAGCGACGCTTTGGATAAACGATCTGCTTTCCGACCTTGCCCAGCTTGACTTCCAGCTTTCACAGATAAAGCTGCTCGGCTGCAAGGGTACGACAGGCACCTGCGCAAGCTTTTTGGAGCTTTTCGAGGGAGATACAGAGAAGGTAAAGCTCCTCGAAAAGAAGATTGCGGAGAAGATCGGACTTAAAAATTGTGTAGCTGTAAGCGGCCAGACATATTCGAGAAAGCAGGACTTCATGGTGCTTCAGGTGCTTTCGGGAATAGCGCAGAGTGCTACAAAGTTTTCAAATGACATAAGGCTGCTGTCACATCTCAAGGAAGTGGATGAGCCGTTTGAGGATAAGCAGATAGGCTCTTCCGCAATGGCATACAAGAGAAATCCTATGCGCTCCGAGAGAATCGCCTCCCTTTCGCGGTACATAATAAATGACCTGCAAAACGCCGCCGTTACCGCATCAGCACAATGGTTTGAGAGGACGCTCGACGACAGCGCAAATAAGAGAATTTCAGTGCCCGAGGCATTTTTGGCGACGGACGCGATTTTGACGCTTTATATAAATGTAGTAAGGGGCATGAAGATGTACCCGGCCGTAATGGAAAAACATCTTTTGGAAGAAGTACCATTTATGGCTACGGAAAACATTTTGATGTATTGCGTAAAGCACAAGGGCGGCGACAGGCAGGAGCTGCACGAGGCGATTAGGCAGCATTCGCTGGCGGCGGCGCAGCAGGTGAAGCTGTACGGAAAGTCAAACGACTTGCTTGAGAGAATTGCGGGCGATGCGACGTTTGGGCTCACGGCGGAGGAGCTTGCGGAGCTGACAAGGCTGGAAACATTTACCGGCATGGCGAAGCAGCAGACAGAGGAATTTTTGGAAAATTATGTAAAGCCAGTGCTCGCGGAAAATAAGGAAGCTCTCGGAGCAGCGGTAGAAGTAAGGGTGTAGACAGCTGCGGCCGGCTTGCAGACCGTAGACAGCTGCGGCCGGCTTGCAGACCGTAGAGAGCTGCGGCCGGATCGTGGACCGCTGACAGCTGCGGCCGACTCGCCGGCGGCATATATGAAAGGAGATAGATAGACATGTTGACAGCAATAGTTGGGACAAATTGGGGTGATGAAGGAAAGGGCAGGATGGTAGACCTGCTCAGTGAAAAATATAATATAGTCGTAAGATACCAGGGCGGCAACAACGCCGGACACACAGTCGTAAATGATAAGGGCAAATTCATTTTGAATCTGCTTCCGTCCGGCATTTTGCGCGACAATACGGTAAACGTGCTCGGACCGGGCATGGTAGTTGACCTCGAGCACCTCTACAATGAGGTGGCCAGACTTCGTGAGGGCGGCATCGAAATCACGCCTGAGCATTTGAAAATCAGCGACAGAGCGACCATTTGCATGCCTTATCACAAGCTGCTCGACTGTCTCGAGGAGGACAGACTGGCGGACAAGAAATTCGGCTCCACAAGACGCGGAATTTCACCGGTATACGCTGACAAATACATGAAAAAAGCTCTGAAAATGGGCGATTTACTCCACCTTGACAGCCTTGCGGGCAGAATGGCAGATATCGTAGAGTGGAAAAATCTGACTGTTGAGAAGGGCTACGATCATGAGCCTATAAAGGCAGAGGATATGATGGCGTGGCTGGAAAAATATGGCAGCGAGTTTAAGGACTACATCTGCGACACGACAGCATATCTTGATGAGGCGGCAAAGGCAGGCAAGGACATCATCTTTGAGGCACAGCTCGGCGCGCTCCGCGACATCGATTACGGAATCTATCCTTATACATCGGCATCCACTACGCTTGCGGCCTATGCGCCTATCGGTGCGGGCATACCGCAGCACAGCCTGGACAGCAGCATAGGCATCATGAAGGCATACTCAAGCTGCGTGGGCGAGGGACCTTTTACCTGCGAGCTTTTCGATGAGGATGGCGATAAACTGCGTGAGGCAGGCGGCGAGTACGGGGCTGCTACGGGAAGGCCTAGGCGCGTGGGCGGCTTCGACGTTGCCGCTTCAAAATACGGCGCAATGATGCAGGGCTGCACTTATATAGCGCTTACAAAGCTGGATGTATTGAATATTTACGACAAAATCCCGGTATGCGTGGCCTACGAGGTCGACGGCAAGAGGACGACAGACTTCCCGGCAGGAGAGGCTCTCGCGAAGGCGAAGCCTGTATATGAATATGTAGAGGGCTTTCCGGGCGCGGATTTGACGGGTTGCAGAAAGCCGGAGGATTTGCCGGCGGCGGCTCGCGCTTATGTGGAATATATCGAAAAGGCAGTGGGTTGCCCGATAAAGTACGTGTCGGTCGGCGCCCAGCGTGACGAATACATCGAAATGTTCTAAAATCGGAGCAGCGTTGAATAAGCATAAAAGCAGGGACAAAAAGTGAACGTTTGTTCTTGCTTTTTTTTATTTTTGGGAGTAAAATTTAATTTGTACATGAGCAGCAGAAATTTGAACGGCAGGTGAAATACTGCGAGGTAAAAATGGAATTTAAGATACATTCGAAATACAAGCCTATGGGAGATCAGCCGGAGGCGATAGACAAACTGGCCGAGGGCATACTCGCGGGGAAAAAGCATCAGACCCTGCTTGGCGTGACTGGCTCAGGCAAGACCTTTACCATGGCAAATGTCATAGAGCGCGTGCAAAAGCCTACGCTCGTAATATCGCACAATAAGACGCTGGCGGCGCAGCTGCATGGTGAGTTTAAGGAGTTTTTCCCGGAAAATGCTGTGGAATATTTTGTCAGCTATTACGATTATTATCAGCCGGAGGCCTATGTGCCGTCCACTGACACATATATAGAGAAGGATTCAGATATAAATGATGAGATAGAAAAGCTTCGGCATTCGGCAACGGCGGCGCTTGCGGAGAGGAAGGATGTCATCATCGTGGCCTCGGTTTCGTGCATATACGGACTGGGCTCGCCTTTTGACTACGAAAATCAGATGCTTTCGCTCAGACCGGGCATGGAGAAGAGCAGACATGACATACTTCGCAGGCTCGTGGATATACAATACAACCGAAACGACCTTGCCTTTGAACGAGGCAGTTTCCGCGTGCGCGGAGATACTATAGATATATATCCGGCAGGCGCTGAAAATGCTATAAGAGTGGAGCTTTTCGGCGATGAGGTGGAGACGATAAAGGAGATAAATCCGATTACGGGCGAGATTATCGGCATAAGGAATCACGTCGCAGTTTATCCCGCTTCGCATTATGTCACTTCCAAGGAAAACATGGATCGCGCGATCGTGACTATAGAGGAAGAGCTTGAGGAGAGGATAAGCTGGTTTAAGGATAGGGGCAAGCTCCTGGAGGCGCAGAGGATTGAGCAGAGGACGCGCTATGACCTGGAGATGCTGAGAGAAATCGGCAGTTGCAAGGGCATAGAGAATTACTCGCGGCATATAAATGGTCTGCCGGCCGGGAGGAGGCCGTATACGCTTATCGACTATTTCCCGGAAGATTTTTTGATTATGATAGATGAGTCGCATGTGATGCTGCCGCAGCTGCGTGCGATGTACGCGGGGGACCGCTCGAGAAAGAGCTCGCTGGTGGATTATGGCTTTAGGCTGCCTTCGGCTCTGGACAACAGACCGCTCAAGTTTGAGGAATTTGAGGGCATGGTCAATCAAATTGTCTATGTCAGCGCGACGCCGGCGGCATATGAGAGGGAAAACAGCGGCGGCATCAGCGCGGAGCAGGTCATCAGACCGACGGGGCTTTTGGATCCCGTAATTGAGGTGCGCGAAAGCGAGGGTCAGATAGATGACCTGATAGGCGAGATAAATAAGGTGACGGAGCGCGGCGAGAAGGTATTTGTGACGACGCTGACGAAAAAGATGGCGGAGAGTCTGACAGATTATCTCAAAAATGTCGGAATAAGGGTGCGATACCTGCATTCGGAGGTGGATACGCTGGAGCGTATGGAGATTTTGCGCGATATGCGTCTGGATGTTTTTGACGTGCTCGTGGGCATAAATCTCCTGCGTGAGGGCATAGACATTCCTGAGGTGTCTCTTGTGGCGATTTTGGATGCGGATAAGGAAGGCTTTTTGCGTACGGAGACTTCGCTCATACAGACTGTGGGCAGGGCTGCGCGTAATGTAAACGGCCGTGTCATTATGTACGGCGATCGTATAAGCGATGCGATGAGGCGTACTATCGAGGAGACGGAGAGAAGGCGCGGCATACAGGATGCTTATAATAAGGCGCATGGCATTGTGCCGCAGACGATACAGAAATCAGTACGTGAGGTGATAGAGGCGACAAAGGCCGCGGAGCCTGAGGCGGAGACTTACAAGGGCAAGAAGCCGCTTGAGCTTACGAAGAAGGAGCTTACGGATTATATAAAGCTGCTTGAGAAGGAGATGAAGCAGGCGGCCGGCGATTTGCAGTTTGAAAGGGCGGCCGAATTGCGCGATCGGATTTTTGAATATAAGGTGCGTTTGTAGGCCTCGCATGGGACAGCTGACTTCACAGCTCACAGCTAATCTTAAAATAGTACAAAAAAGGAACAATAAAAGCAAATGTCTAAAGATAATATTGTAATAAAAGGTGCGAATGAGCACAATTTGAAAAACATAGACGTGACGATTCCGAGGGACAAGATGGTGGTGCTGACCGGGCTTTCGGGCTCAGGCAAGTCATCGCTGGCCTTTGATACCATCTATGCGGAGGGACAGAGGCGCTACATGGAGAGCCTTTCCTCCTACGCGAGGCAGTTTCTCGGGCAGATGGAAAAGCCGGATGTGGAATATATAGAGGGCATGTCGCCGGCCATTTCCATAGATCAGAAGACTACAAATAAGAATCCGCGCTCCACTGTCGGTACGGTGACGGAGATACATGATTATCTGCGTCTGATGTATGCGCGCGTAGGCATTCCGCATTGTCCTGTATGCGGACGTGAGATTTCGAGTCAGAGTGTGGACCAGATTGTGGATCTTTTGATGGAATATCCGGAGGGCACGCGGCTTGTGATGCTTGCGCCTGTTATAAGGCAGCGCAAGGGTACGCACGAGAAGGTGATAGAGCGCATAAGAAAAGAAGGCTTTACAAGAGCCAGAATCGATGACGAGATCCGCGACCTCAATGAGGAAGAGATAAAGCTTGAAAAGACCTTCAAGCATACCATAGAAATCGTAGTAGACAGAATCATCATAAAGCCGGGTGCGGAGGGCCGCATTGCCGAGGCCGCGGAGCTTGCGATAGCGCATGGTGACGGTCTTGTAGTCGCTTTACTCACGCAAAAGATGCCGGATGGGGATTCGAAGGAGGAACTGCGCCGTTTCTCGACCAGCCTCGCCTGCCCTGAGCACGGGATAAGCGTGGAGGAGCTTGAGCCACGGATGTTTTCCTTCAATAATCCTTACGGTGCCTGCCCGGAGTGCAAGGGTCTGGGCTTCAAGCAGAGCCTCGATGTGGATCTTCTGATACCGAATCAGGAGCTTTCTATTGCGGGAGGCTGTCTGTCTACTGTATATGCCTCGATGGATATTACTGCCAGTTTTTACAGACAATCCATAGAAGCGCTGGCGGCTTATCATAATACGAGCATTGATGTGCCTTATAAGGACTTGCCGAAGGCCTTTGTCAAGGAGCTGCTCTACGGCACGGGCACGAGGAAGCTTGAGTACAATTATGTAAGCAGGAGCACAGGCTCAAAAACCCACATAAATCATACCTTCGAGGGCATTATCAACAACCTCGAGCGCCGTTACCGCGAGACAAATTCCGAATTTATGAAGGAACGTCTGGAAAAATACATGACGACGACGCCTTGCACGGCTTGCAAGGGAAAGAGACTGCGCCCCGAAATCCTCGCCGTTACCGTAGGAGGGAAGAGCATCGCGGAGCTTTCGGACATGTCCATACATGAGGCAAAGGAATTCATAGACGGGATGGAGCTTTCGGAGCGCGACAGGATGATTACAAAGCAGATAATAAAGGAGATTCGCTCGCGTCTGCAATTTTTGATAGATGTGGGGCTTGATTATCTTACGCTTTCGCGCTCGGCGGGGACGCTTTCCGGCGGGGAGTCGCAGAGAATCAGGCTGGCTACACAGATCGGTTCGAGCCTTGTGGGCGTGGTCTATATACTTGATGAGCCGAGCATAGGCTTGCATCAAAAGGACAATGCGATGCTCCTTTCTACGCTCAGAAAGCTCACAGACATTGGAAATACTTTGATTGTGGTGGAGCACGACGAGGATACGATGTATGCGGCGGATCAGATTATAGATATAGGTCCGGGCGCGGGCGCGGGCGGCGGAAACGTCGTAGCGCAGGGGACGGTCGAGGAGATCAAGGCCTGCCCTGAGTCTATCACGGGTCAGTATCTGAGCGGCGCGCGCAAAATCGAGGTGCCGGCGGCGCGCAGACCTGGAAATGGCAAATTCATTACAATCAAGGGCGCGGCTGAGAATAACCTTAAGGGCATAGATGTGGACATACCGCTGGGAAAATTTGTATGCGTGACGGGAGTGTCCGGCTCGGGAAAGAGCAGTCTTGTAAATGAGATTTTGTACAAGGGACTTGCGTGTGCCGTAAACCGCGCGCAGGAGAAGCCGGGCAAGCATAAAAAAATACTTGGAATAGAAAATATCGACAAGGTCATAGATATAAATCAGCAGCCTATCGGCCGTACACCGAGATCGAATCCTGCCACATACACCGGGCTGTTTACGCCGATAAGAGACCTCTTTTCGACGCTGCCCGAGTCGAAGGTGAGAGGCTATGGCAAGGGACGCTTCAGCTTCAACGTGAAGGGCGGACGCTGCGAGGCCTGCTCGGGCGATGGCATTATAAAGATCGAGATGCACTTCCTCCCGGACGTGTACGTGCCTTGCGATGTGTGCAAGGGGCGCCGTTACAACCGCGAGACCCTCGAGGTGAAGTACAAGGGCAAGAGCATTTTCGACGTACTCGACATGACGGTCACGGACGCGCTTGAGTTTTTCAAAAATCTTCCGAGCATTTCGCGGCAGCTTACGACATTGGAAGAAGTCGGCCTCGGCTATATCAAGCTCGGGCAGCCTTCCACACAGCTTTCCGGTGGCGAGGCGCAGAGGATAAAGCTGGCTACGGAGCTTTCAAGGCGCAGCACGGGAAAGACGCTCTACATTTTGGACGAGCCGACTACCGGCCTGCATTTTGCGGATGTGGACAAGCTCATACAGGTTCTCAATCGGCTTGTGGATGCCGGCAATACGGTCGTTGTAATAGAACACAATTTGGAGGTCATCAAGATGGCCGACTACATTATAGATCTCGGTCCGGACGGTGGATATCGCGGCGGAAACGTCGTAGTTTGCGGCACGCCGGAGGAGGTCGCCTGCTGCGAGGGTTCTTACACAGGTAAATTCTTAAAAAAGATGTTGTAAATCCTTGGTAAAAGTAATAAAATAAGGGGTAAGCGGAACTTCAGGATTGTGTGTGCGAGGTTCCGCAATATTTTGCAATGTCGTACCGGAATATGTCCTTTGGGGTAGCTTCCTTGGGCTATGTCTTTTGGTGCGATCGCGCAGTAGGTATAATGGAGAAAAGGATAATGGAAGAAAAATTAAATTTGACTATGCTCACGGACTTTTATGAGCTGACTATGGCAAATGGCTATTTTAAGTCCGACATGGCCGACGATATAGCATATTTCGATATGTTTTTCCGCAAGATACCCGATAAGGGTGGTTTTGCTATCATGGCTGGACTTGAGCAGGTCATCGAGTACCTGAAGGGACTCCGCTTTACCGATGAGGATATAGATTTCCTCCGCGGAAAAGGCATTTTTGATGAGGAATTTTTGGAATATCTTAGAAATTTCAAGTTTGCCTGTGATGTGTGGGCTATTCCGGAGGGCACACCGATTTTCCCGGGAGAGCCTATTTTGACGGTAAGAGGACCGGTCATTCAGGCGCAGTTTGTCGAGACGATGATTTTGCTGCAGATAAATCACCAAAGTCTCATCGCCACAAAGGCAAACAGAATAGTGAGAGCCGCAAAGGGCAGACCGATAATGGAATTCGGTACGAGGAGAGCTCACGGTACATCAGCTGCTGTATATGGCGCAAGAGCCGCGTATATCGGCGGATGCTCCGGCACTGCCTGCGCTATTGCCGAGCGTGATTACGGAATTGTAGCCCTCGGTACTATGGCTCACAGCTGGGTGCAGATGTATGAAAACGAATACGAAGCATTCAAAAAATATGCAGAGGTATATCCTGACAATTGCGTACTTTTGGTGGATACCTACAATGTGCTTAAGTCCGGCGTGCCGGCGGCCATAAAGGTATTCAAGGAGATGAAGCCTAAAAAGATGGGCATTAGAATCGACAGCGGCGATGTGGCTTATTTGACGAAAAAAGCCAGAAAGATGCTCGATGACGCGGGCCTTGAGGAATGCACCATAGTTGTTTCGAATTCGCTGGACGAGTATATCATCAGGGATGTAATTCTGGAGGGTGCTTGCATAGATTCCTTCGGAGTGGGCGAGAGACTCATCACCGCGAAGTCCGAGCCGGTATTTGGTGGTGTGTACAAGCTTTCGGCCCTTGAGAAGGATGGCAAGCTCATACCGAAGATCAAGATCAGTGAAAATGTGGAAAAGATTACAAATCCTGGTTCAAAGACGCTTTACAGACTCTTCGACAAGAAGACAAACAGAGCTGTAGCGGATGTAATCACGCTTGACGGCGAGAAGATTCCGGACGGCGAGGATTATGAGATTTTCGATCCGAGCGCTGTATGGAAGCGCAAGACTGTAAGCAATTTCTACGCAAAGAACCTGCGTGTGCAGATTTTCGATAAGGGGCGCTGTGTATACGAGTCGCCTGATATCGAGGAGATCAAGAAATATTGCAAGGATCAGATAGCTACTCTTTGGGAGGAGACCTTGAGATTTGAAAATCCGCAGACATATTATGTGGACCTTTCAAAGGAACTCTGGCAGCTTAAGCACGACTTGCTGGAGCGCGGCGGAGTGAAATAAAGGGCTCGGCCCACACCTCGCTGGGTATTAAAAAATTTAAAAAAAGTAGGCTGGGTCTTGTAAAAAGACGGGTTTTCAGCCTACTTTTTTGTATGCGTTTTTTTCAGAATGCTGTTCTTACCTCACCTGTCCGTTACCACGGATAATGTACTTGTATGTGGTGAGCTCGCAAAGTCCCATCGGGCCTCTGGCGTGGAGCTTTTGCGTGGATATGCCCATTTCGCAGCCGAGTCCGAATTCACCGCCGTCCGTGAAGCGTGTGGAAGCATTCACATAAACCGCGGCGCTGTCCACCATACGCGTAAACATCTCCGCGTTTTCGCTGCTCTCCGTGATGATGGCCTCGCTGTGATGCGTGGAATGAGCGGCGATGTGAGCTACCGCCGTTTCCGCATCGGTTACGACGCCCACAGCCATTATGTAGTCGAGAAATTCCGTGTCGAATTCGGCGCGGGTCGGAAGTCCGAGAATCGCGGCCGCTTTTTCGTCACAGCGCAGCTCTACAGGGTGCTTTGCAGAGGCGCCGCAAAGTCTGTCCTTGAGCTTTGGCAGAAATTCCGCGGCAATGTCCTGGTGCACGAGGAGAACTTCGGCGGCGTTGCACACGGAAGGCCGGCTCGTCTTTGCGTTTTCAATGATGGCGAGGGCCATTTCCTGGTTGGCCGATTTGTCCACGAAGATATGGCAGATGCCTGTGCCCGTCTGAATGCAAGGCACTGTGGCGTTTTCGACGCAGCTTTTTATGAGGCCGGCGCCTCCGCGAGGGATGAGCAGGTCGATGTAGTCGGTGGCAGTCATGAGCTCGGCGGCGCTTGCTCTTGTGGTGTCTTCGATTATATTTATGAGAGTAGGCGTGAGCCCGCATTTTTCAAGGCCTTTGCGCATGGCGGCTACGATGGCGGCGGCGGATCTGTAGGCCTCCTTGCCGGAGCGAAGCACGCAGACATTGCCGGATTTCAGTGCCAGAGCCGCGGCGTCTGAGGTGACATTTGGGCGGCTTTCGTAAATGATGGCGACTACGCCCATAGGGAACGAGACCTTTTCGATTACGAGGCCGTTTCCTCTTTCGACGTGAGCGAGGGTGCGTCCTACAGGGTCAGGGAGTGCGGAAACTTCGCGGATTCCCGCGGCCATGCCTTGTATGCGCTCAGGGGAGAGGGCAAGGCGATCGAGCATTACGTCGTTTATATGTCCTTTTGCGGCTTCAAGGTCTGCTTTGTTGTTTTCGAGTATGTCGTCTGTGTTTTCGATGATGGCGTCTGCCATGGCGCAAAGCGCTTCGTTTTTCTTATCTTCAGTCAGAAGGGCAGCCGCGCGTGTGGCCTCCTTTGCCTGCTTTAAAATTTCGTTTGTAGTCATTTTCTCTTATCCTTTCCTTTTTGATCCTTTTCTCTTATTTGAGGATTTTTCTCTTATTTGAGGATTTATTGTAGATTTTCGCTTTTTCGGCTAAAATCTACAATAAATTTTAAAGTAGATGCGTCTATATACCTCACAAGCTGGAAATTACGACCTATAACATTACATAATTGTAATTATATACAATACATTATATGTAACTTCAACCACAATTATACTAAAACGCCAATATATAGATTTTGCATTTTTGAATTTGTTGTAGATTTCGCAATTTTGGTTGCTTTTCTACAATATTTTTTTTGAAAATCATAGTTTTTCAAATTATTTATTTCTTAGCAGTGAAGCGGGTTCCGACCATTTCTCCATCCACAATTTTGTAGAGGTTTTTCGGATATGCGCCGTTTGCTATGACCATCTCCACCCCTGCCTCTGTTGCAATCTTTGCGGCCGAGAGCTTGGTCTGCATACCGCCGGTACCTAGCGACGTTCCCGCACCCTGAGCCGCGGCTTCCATTTTTGGAGTAATTTCGTCAACCACAGGGAGGAGGCGAGCCGTTTTGTCGACGCGTGGATCGGCTGAGAAAAGGCCGTCTATGTCCGAAAGCAGTATGAGAAGGTCTGCTTCTATTGTCTTTGCCACGATGGCGCCGAGCGTGTCGTTGTCGCCGATAACGATTTCGGCGGTGCCTATGGTGTCGTTTTCATTTATGATCGGGATGGTACCGAGCTCCAACAGGCGGAACATCGTGTTGTGGAAATTTTCGGCGCGCTTCGGATCCTCGATGTCCTCGCCGGTGATGAGGAGCTGGGCTACGACGTGGTTGTATTCGGCAAAGAGTTTGTCGTAGGTGTACATGAGCTCGCACTGGCCGACGGCGGCAGAGGCTTGTTTTGTGGGAATGTCGGAGGGGCGCTCTTTTAGCGAGAGCTTGCCGACGCCCATGCCGATGGCGCCTGAGGATACGATGACGATTTCGTGACCGGCATTTTTGAGGTCGCTGAAGACTTTGCAAAGCTCTTCTACGCGGCGGATGTTGAGTAGGCCGGTCTTATGTGTAAGGGTAGATGTACCCAATTTTATAACTATGCGCATTTTGGTCTCCTTTTATTTAAATGTATGTATTTGTTTAAATGTATACGTTTTCAAACTATCTTTGAAGATTTGGGGCTTAAAGCTGTTTTGCTTAGTGCTGCCTGCCATTTGTTTTGCCTTTGGCGTCAAGGCTTATTATAGCACATTTCAGTTTTTTTGCAAAACGGATTTTCAAGGCGTCTCATATGTTCAGGGTATGTTCCGTGCGTTGTGTTACTATCCAGAGCTCGCGGGACGCTAAGAGCTGTGTCAAGCATTTTGTGTAAATGTTTTATTTTTTCCTTCTCCGTGTCAGCGATAATCACGCGGATTTATTGTAGATTTTTCGATTTTAGCTGCTTTTCTACAATATTTCGTAGTGTCAGGATAATCAAGTGGATTTGGGTAGCTTTTCGGGTGATTGCTCAGCCTCATCAACATCTGCAACAATTCGCCTGAAGATACCCGAAAGCCGCTTTGGATATGCTTTGGTTTTACAGGATAAAAACGAAGAAAGCGATAAGCATAATGCTTATCGCTTTCGATGTTAAAGATGGTTGCGGGGACAGGATTTGAACCTGCGACCTCCGGGTTATGAGCCCGACGAGCTACCAACTGCTCTACCCCGCGACGTTTTGGCCTATAGCCGATATTAAACTGGTGCCGGAAACCGGGCTCGAACCGGTACGATCGATAAGGATCGCAGGATTTTAAGTCCTGTGCGTCTGCCAATTCCGCCACTCCGGCAA
>CAVHIG010000034.1:0-21236 GCA_963636105.1 Anaerovoracaceae bacterium | reverse complement strand
TTGTACCGATATTTATATGCGGCTTTGTTCTTTCAAATTTCTGTTTTGCCATTTTAAATCCCTCCTAAAATATTGGAATTATTGGAATTATTTGTTGATTTTCTCTACCAAACTGTCAGGCAGCTTTTCGAAATGGTCAAATTGCATTACATATACGCCACGTCCCTGAGTCTTGGAACGGAGGTCTGTAGCATAACCAAACATCTCTGAGAGCGGTACAAAACCTCTTACCGCTACAGCACCTGAATTCATGTCGGAGCCTTCGATTCTTCCTCTTCTTGAGCTGATATCGCCTATTACGTCGCCCATGTACTCTTCCGGTACAGTAACCTCTACCTTGAAGATAGGCTCAAGAAGTACAGGCTTTGCCTTCTTTGCCGCTTCACGGAATGCCATGGAAGCAGCGATCTTGAAGGCCATTTCTGAGGAATCGACTTCGTGATAAGAACCGTCGTAGAGCTCTACGCCGACGTCCACAACCTGATAACCGGCGATAGGACCATTCTGCATAGCCTCCTTGATACCTTCCTCGATCTTTGGAATGTATTCCTTTGGAATAGCTCCACCGATGATGGAATTCTTAAACTCGAAGCCGGCACCTGCCTCACGCGGATAAACCTTGATCTTGACATGACCGTACTGTCCACGGCCACCGGACTGTTTTGCGTATTTGTGGTCGATGTCTGCATTGCCTGTGAGAGTCTCCTTGTAGGATACCTGCGGCTTGCCGACATTTGCCTCTACCTTGAATTCACGGAGAAGTCTGTCTACGATGATCTCAAGGTGAAGCTCACCCATACCTGCTATAATTGTCTGCCCTGTATCTGCATTTGTGTAAGTCTTGAATGTAGGATCTTCCTCAGCAAGCTTTGCGAGAGCAATGCCCATCTTTTCCTGACCTGCCTTCGTCTTTGGCTCGATAGCTATTTCGATTACAGGATCCGGGAATTCCATGGACTCCAGGATGATAGGAGCCTTCTCATCGCAGAGAGTATCTCCTGTCGTCGTGTCCTTAAGACCTACAGCGGCAGCGATATCACCGGAGTAAACCATATCGATTTCCTCACGCTTATTCGCATGCATCTGCAATATTCTACCGATTCTTTCCTTCTTACCCTTTGTGGAGTTGAATACATAAGAACCGGAGCTCAGAGTACCTGAGTAAACTCTGAAGAAAGCAAGCTTTCCTACAAACGGGTCAGCCATTATCTTGAATGCGAGAGCGGAGAAAGGACCCTTATCATCCGCAGGTCTGTCCTCCTCTTCCTCTGTTCCAGGAACAACTCCCTTGATCGCAGGAATATCAAGCGGTGACGGCATATAGTCTACTACTGCGTCCAGCATCATCTGTACGCCCTTGTTTCTGTAAGCGGAACCGCAAGTCACCGGCACCATCTCACCCTTTATAGTCTGCTTTCTGATAACGGCCTTGATCTCCTTCTTTGTGAGCTCCTCGCCCTCAAGGAATTTCATCATAAGCTCTTCATCTGTCTCTGCGACAGCTTCCAAAAGCTTTTCTCTGTATTCTGCTGCTAAATCTGCAAGCTCCTCCGGTATATCAGTAATGTCAAACTCTTTTCCAAGGTCATCCTTGTAAATCTCTGCCTTCATCTCTACTAAATCGACAATTCCTATGAAACTGTCTTCAGCACCAATTGGCAGCTGAATAGGCACCGCATTTGCCTTCAGCCTATCCTTGACCATCTGAACAACTCTGAAGAAATTGGCTCCCATGATATCCATCTTATTTACGAATATCATTCTAGGTACACCATACTTCTCCGCCTGCCTCCATACTGTCTCCGACTGAGGCTCAACACCGCCCTTGGCGCAAAGCACCGTAACAGCTCCATCCAGAACACGCAGCGATCTCTCTACCTCTACAGTAAAGTCTACGTGACCCGGTGTGTCGATTATGTTTATTCTATGATTCTTCCATTGTGCTGTAGTAGCAGCAGAGGTAATCGTTATACCACGTTCCTGCTCCTGCTCCATCCAGTCCATCGTCGCAGCGCCTTCGTGAGTTTCGCCGAGCTTGTGAGTTCTTCCTGTATAGAATAATATTCTTTCTGTCGTTGTGGTCTTACCCGCATCAATATGCGCCATAATACCTATATTTCTTGTCTTTTCCAATGGAAAACTTCTAGGCATTCTAATTCCTCCTCTCTGCTTTATTATTATTTTTGATTACCATCTGAAGTGTGCAAAAGCCTTGTTTGCCTCTGCCATCTTGTGGGTATCTTCCTTCTTCTTTACAGATGCACCTGTGTTGTTTGCTGCATCCATAAGCTCTTTTGCAAGTCTCTCAGACATAGTCTTCTCGCCTCTTGCTCTTGTATACTTTGTGAGCCATCTGAGTCCGAGAGTCTGTCTTCTGTCTGCTCTTACTTCTACTGGAACCTGGTAGTTTGCACCACCTACACGTCTTGCTTTTACTTCCAGTACTGGCATGATATTATTCATTGCCTTCTGAAATACCTCCAGCGGATCCTCGCCGGTCTGCTTGTTGATCGCTTCGAAAGCATCATATACGATCGACTGAGCAGTTCCCTTTTTTCCGTCCAGCATAATGCTGTTGATAAGCTTTGCTACAACAACACTGCCGTATACGGGATCAGGAAGTACTTCTCTCTTTGGTACGCTTCCTTTTCTTGGCACGTCTCTTCCCTCCTTGAAAAATTTCGGGGTACTCGACCGTAGTCCCTTTGCGGAAACTGCGTGGGCATGGGGCAAAGCCTATGCTGCTGCAGTCAGCCAAGGTTCCGGGCCGTGCGGCGCTCTATGATATGAGAATATCAAGGGCCTATCATACTTTCCCGATCTAAAAACTACTTCTTTGCTTTTGGTCTCTTAGCTCCGTACTTGGATCTTGCCTGACCTCTGTTTGCTACGCCAGCGGTATCCAGAGTACCTCTGATGATGTGGTATCTCACACCTGGGAGGTCCTTTACTCTTCCGCCTCTGATGAGTACTACACTGTGCTCCTGGAGGTTGTGACCGATACCAGGAATGTATGCAGTTACTTCAATACCGTTTGTAAGTCTTACTCTGGCAACCTTTCTCAAAGCCGAATTAGGCTTCTTAGGAGTTACAGTCTTTACAGATGTGCATACGCCTCTCTTCTGAGGTGATGCTGTGTCTGTCGGCACTCTCTTAAGGGAGTTCATTCCTCTGTTAAGAGCTGGTGCTGTCGACTTTTTCTCTGCGCTTACTCTGCCCTGACGTACTAATTGGTTAATAGTAGGCATCCTTGCTTTCTCCTTTCTTATTTTCTAATCTATTTTAAATTCGGCAGGTCGCCCTGCCGAACTTAAAACCATCAAATATTCTATCACAGGCATATATCCCGTGTCAATAATTTTTTGCTACAGGTTTTCTTCTTCCGCTTCGAGCGCCGCAAGCTCCTCATCGGATGGACCTTCTTCTGAATCCGTTTCCGAAAATTCTCCAAGATCCTCTTCGTTGAATTCTCCGAAATCCTCCGTGAATTCGCCAAATTCGTCCTCAAATGACGCCGCGCTCTCGTCGAAATCGCCAAACTCGTCACCGTCGATGTCCCCCGACGTTTCCGCTGCGGCAGCCTCAGCCTCAGCGCGCTTACGAGCTTCTTCCTCTGCGCGTACCTTAGCCTCGTAGGACTTCATCAGCTCTTCATTTACGCCATAGTCTACATCGATATTTCTGTAGCGCTTCATGCCCGTACCTGCCGGGATGAGTTTTCCGATGATTACATTTTCCTTGAGGCCTACGAGTCTGTCGGTCTTGCCCTTGATAGCGGCATCCGTGAGCACTCTTGTGGTCTCCTGGAAGGATGCGGCTGAGAGGAAGGAGTTTGTAGCGAGTGAAGCCTTTGTGATACCGAGGAGTATCCTCTTCACTGTCGCAGGCTCGCCGCCGTTTTCCTCCGCGGCCTTGTTTGCTTCTTCTATTTCAAACTTGCTGTAAAGTCCGCCCGGGAGCAGATCTGTGTCGCCGGCGTCCTCTATGCGAAGCTTTGAAAGCATCTGGCTTACGATTACTTCAACGTGCTTGTCATTGATATCTACACCCTGATTCTTGTATACACGCTGTACTTCCTTGATGAGGTACTGATATACGCCCTCTACGCCGTTTAATCTCAAGATGTCGTGCGGATTGAGCGGACCGTGTGTCAGATTGCTTCCCGCTGTCACATAGTCGCCCACCTTGACTGTAAGACGCGCGCCGTAAGGTACTATATATGTCTTTTCTTCTTCGCCGCGAATCTTGATCTCGGTCTTGTTGTCCGTGCGCGGTTCTATAGACTCGACTGTACCGTCTGCCTCGCAGATTTCGGCAAGTCCCTTTGGCTTACGAGCCTCGAAAAGCTCCTCAACTCTCGGAAGACCCTGTGTGATATCGCTTCCGGCTACGCCGCCTGTATGGAAGGTACGCATTGTAAGCTGTGTACCCGGCTCACCGATGGACTGTGCGGCTGTGATACCTACAGCCTCACCGATATTTACAGGTTCGCCTGTCGCGAGGTTTCTGCCGTAGCACTTTGCGCATATTCCGGTTCTGCTGTGGCAGGTCATTACTGATCTGATAGCTACTGACTGTATGCCCGCGGCCTCGATCTTGGCTGCCTGAGCCTCGGAAATTTCCTCGTTTTGCTCCACGATGAGCTCGCCCGTATTAGGATCGTATACATCGAGAAGCGAGGTTCTGCCGATTATACGGAGTCTGAGTGCTTCTATCGTCTCTTTGCCATCTGTAAAGGCCTTTACTTCTATACCCTCATCTGTACCGCAATCGAATTCTCTTACGATTACGTTGTGAGATACGTCTACGAGTCTTCTTGTCAGATAACCGGAGTCCGCTGTACGCAGAGCCGTATCGGCAAGTCCCTTTCTTGCGCCGTTTGAGGAGATGAAGTATTCCAGTATGGACAGACCCTCACGGAAGTTTGCCTTGATAGGAATCTCTACAGTCTTACCTGTAGCATTTGCCATAAGTCCACGCATACCGCCTATCTGTCTGATCTGGCTCTTGCTGCCTCGAGCTCCTGAGTGAGCCATGATATACAGATTATTGAGAGTGCCCAGGGAATCCATGAGGGCATCCGCTACATCGTCTGTAGTTTTGTTCCAAATCTGTATAACTTTTTCATATCTTTCCTGATTTGACATAAGACCCTGTCTGTATGCCCTATCGTATTTATCTACTAATTTTTCTGACTCGGCTATAATCTCCTGCTTCTGAGCCGGAATCTCCATGTCGGATATACCGATAGTAATGGCAGCCTTTGTGGAATACTTGAAGCCCATGGACTTTATGTAATCCAGCATGAGGACTGTACCTGTATTGCCGTGCGCCGCATAGCACTTTCCTATGATCTGACCGAGCTTTTTCTTGTCGCAGAGGAAGTCGATCTCAAGTGTGTACGGATCGTTTGTTCTGTCTACATATCCGAGGTCCTGAGGAATCTTCTCATTGAAGATAAAACGGCCTACCGTGGATTCTACGAGCTTTCCTCTCGCATCATCAGGTCCCGCGTAGCGTCTTACCTTTACTCTGGCATGTATGCCCACTACGCCGTTTTGATATGCCATGAGCATCTCATCGTAGTCAGTAAATACCTTGCCGTCGCCCTTTTCGGCAGCGGTGCTTCTGTCCTCCACACCCGGATGAGTCAAATAATATGAGCCCAGTATCATATCCTGTGTAGGAGTTGTGATAGGAGAGCCGTCCTTTGGCGCGAGGATGTTATTTACTGAGAGCATGAGGAATCTTGCCTCTGCCTGTGCCTCAAGTGAAAGCGGTACATGTACAGCCATCTGGTCTCCGTCGAAGTCCGCATTGAAGGCCGTGCACACAAGCGGATGAAGCTTTATGGCCTTGCCCTCCACAAGTACCGGCTCAAAGGCCTGGATACCGAGTCTGTGAAGCGTCGGGGCACGGTTGAGCATTACAGGATGCTCCTTTATAACTCCCTCGAGCACGTCCCATACCTCAGGGCGTACCTTTTCAACCATTCTCTTTGCGCTCTTTATATTGTGAGCATAGCCGCACTCCACAAGCTTTTTCATAATGAAAGGCTTGAAGAGCTCAAGAGCCATTTTCTTTGGAAGTCCGCACTGATAGAACTTAAGCTCAGGTCCTACTACGATTACGGAACGGCCGGAGTAGTCTACACGCTTACCAAGGAGGTTCTGTCTGAATCTTCCCTGCTTACCCTTGAGCATATCCGAAAGAGACTTCAGCGGGCGTGCTCCCGGGCCTGTCACAGGTCTTCCTCTTCTGCCATTGTCTATGAGTGCGTCAACTGCCTCCTGCAGCATCCTCTTCTCGTTTCTCACGATGATATCAGGTGCTCCGAGCTCAAGGAGTCTGTTGAGTCTGTTGTTTCTATTTATTACTCTTCTATATAAATCGTTTAAGTCCGATGTGGCGAATCTGCCGCCATCAAGCTGTACCATAGGACGCAGATCCGGTGGAATTACAGGCACTACCTCAAGTACCATCCACTCAGGTCTGTTGCCGGAAAGCCTCATAGCCTCCACTACCTCAAGACGTCTTACAAGCTTTATCTTCTTCTGTCCGGAAGCGCCCACAAGCTTTTCTCTGAGCTCCTTTGAAAGAGCCTCAAGGTCTATAGCCGCGAGGAGATCTCTTATAGCCTCAGCTCCCATCGCTGCCTTGAATCTGTCACCAAACTTATCTCTTGCCTCTCTGTACTGCTGCTCGGTGAGGATTTCCTTCTGTACAAGACCTGTCTCGTCATAATCTCCCGGATCCGTTACGATATATGCCGCAAAATAGAGCACCTTCTCAAGATTTCTCGGGGATATGTCGAGCATGAGTCCCATTCTCGAAGGAATTCCCTTGAAATACCATATATGGGAGACAGGAGCGGCCAGCTTGATGTGACCCATTCTCTCTCTTCTCACCTTTGCCTTTGTAACCTCTACTCCGCAGCGGTCACAAACGATGCCCTTATAGCGTATTCTCTTATACTTTCCGCAGTGGCACTCCCAGTCCTTTGTAGGTCCGAAAATCCTTTCGCAGAAAAGACCGTCTCTTTCAGGCTTTTGGGTTCTGTAATTGATGGTCTCAGGCTTTGTAACCTCACCGTGCGACCACGCGAGTATCTTCTCCGTGGACGCCAGGCTTATCTGTATCGACTCAAAAGTAGTCAGCTCGTGATTTGCGTTTTCATTTACATTTACATTTTCGCTCAATGATGTCATCCCCCTTCTAATATCTATCTATGAGGTCAACCTCATCATCCGCTACATCTATAGTGAGATCGTCGTCATCGTCATCAGCTTCGTCTTCAAGACTGCCCTCAGAGAGTCCTACCTCACCAAAGAGCTCATCCTCGTCCGCGTATTCCGGCTCAAGGTCTACTATGTGCTCTACATTTGTGATACCCTCTAAATCTACGGATTCTTTGATTTCGATCTCTTCATCATTCTCCGAAAGGACTCTGATGTCGAGCGCAAGGCTCTGCATCTCCTTGATGAGTACCTTGAAGGACTCAGGAATGCCCGGTTCAGGAATGTTTTCGCCCTTTACGATGGCCTCGTATGTCTTTACACGACCTACGATATCGTCGGACTTTACTGTAAGGATCTCCTGCAATGTATAAGCCGCGCCATATGCCTCGAGGGCCCATACTTCCATTTCTCCAAAACGCTGTCCGCCAAATTGAGCTTTTCCGCCCAGAGGCTGCTGCGTAACAAGGGAATAAGGACCTGTACTTCTTGCGTGGATCTTGTCGTCTACCAGATGGTGGAGCTTGAGCATGTACATGTATCCTACAGTTACAGGATTGTCGAAGAGCTCTCCCGTACGTCCGTCTCTCAGCTGCAGCTTACCTGTCTCAGAATAGCCGCATTCGCCGAGCAGCTTTATGATGTCCTTTTCGGTAGCTCCGTCAAATACAGGAGTTGCGATGTACCAATCCTTGTACTTCGCCGCAAGGCCGAGATGTACCTCAAGTACCTGTCCTACGTTCATTCGGGAAGGTACACCCAGAGGATTCAGCATTACCTGCAGCGGAGTACCATCTTCCATGAATGGCATATCCTCCTCAGGCAGTATCCTGGATACTACACCCTTATTTCCGTGACGGCCGGCCATCTTGTCGCCTACCTGCATCTTTCTCTTGGTTACGATATAGCACCTTACGAGCCTATTTACTCCCGGTGGCATCTCATCGCCATTCTCCCTCGAGAATTTCTTTATATCTACTACGATACCTGTCTCTCCGTGAGGTACACGAAGGGATGTATCTCTTACTTCTCTTGCCTTTTCACCGAATATCGCGCGGAGAAGTCTTTCCTCCGGCGTGAGCTCGGTCTCGCCCTTTGGAGTAACCTTGCCGACAAGGATATCCGAGGAAGTTACCTCTGCGCCTATCCTGATAATACCGTCCTCGTCCAGATCCTTCAAGGCATCCTCACCTACGTTTGGAATGTCTCTTGTGATCTCTTCAGGTCCGAGCTTTGTATCTCTCGCCTCTGCCTCATACTCTTCTATATGAAGGGATGTAAGCACGTCCTCCATGATGAGTCTTTCATTCAGGATGATAGCGTCCTCGTAGTTGTAGCCTTCCCATGTCATGAAGCCTATGAGGAGGTTCTTTCCGAGAGCTACCTCGCCCTTGTCCGTGGAAGGACCGTCCGCGATGACCTCACCCTTTTCCACATGCTCGCCGTGGAATACGATAGGTCTTTGATTTATGCATGTGGACTGGTTTGAACGCTTAAACTTCAGGAGATGATACTCATCAAGTCCCTTGCCGTCATCGCGTCTTATCTTTACAGTAGTAGCGTCCACAAATTCGATGGTACCTGAATTCTTCGCAAGTACAACAACACCTGAGTCGCAGGCCGCCTTATATTCTATACCTGTACCTACGCGCGGTGCGTCGGTTACAAGAAGCGGTACAGCCTGACGCTGCATGTTTGAACCCATCAGAGCTCTGTTTGCGTCGTCGTTTTCAAGGAAAGGAATCATCGCCGTCGCTACGGATACTACCTGCTTTGGCGAAACATCCATGTAGTCTATCTTTTCACGCGGTACGAGGTCGATTTCGCCGCCCATACCACGAGAACCTACCTTCTTATTTACAAAGCGGTTTTCGGAATCGAGAGGCTCATTCGCCTGAGCTATTACAAGGAGCTCTTCCTCGTCTGCCGTCATATATTCTATCTCATCCGTAACTATGCCGGTCTCCTTATCCACACGTCTGTAAGGCGTCTCGATAAATCCATATTCGTTTATCTTGCCATATGTTGTAAGGGAACCGATAAGTCCGATATTCGGGCCTTCCGGAGTCTCTATAGGGCACATTCTTCCGTAATGGGAATAATGTACGTCTCGAACCTCAAATCCGGCTCTTTCTCTTGAAAGACCGCCAGGACCCAGCGCGGAGAGTCTTCTCTTATGCGTGAGCTCGGCAAGCGGGTTTGTCTGATCCATAAACTGCGAGAGCTGGGAGCTTCCGAAGAACTCCTTTATAGCCGCGGTTACCGGACGGATGTTCATAAGTGCCTGCGGTGTAGTCACCTCTATGTCCTGAATAGTCATTCTCTCCTTGACTACTCTCTCCATTCTCGCAAGACCGATTCTGAACTGATTCTGGAGCAGCTCGCCTACTGTTCTGAGTCTTCTGTTGCCCAGATGGTCGATATCGTCTGTATTTCCTATGCCATAAGGCAGGTTGAGAAGATATGATACAGAAGCAATGATATCATTTATAAGGATATGCTTTGGTGAAAGCTCATTCTTTCTTGCGAGGAGAGCTTCCTTGATGTCCTTTTCAGTCTCGTTTTCATCCAATATCTCTCTCAGCACCGGATAGAATACCTTCTGCGGAATCTTCAGGTCGCTGATGTCAAAATCTATGTAGCATGACAGATCTACGAATTGATTTCCGATTACCTTTGTAACGGATTCCTCATCGAATTTGCCATGTGCCATTATATATTCTACGCCTGCGTTTTCAATTGCAAAGGCCTTTTCTCTTGAGATTTTCTCTCCTGCCTCCGCAAGAAGCTCGCCTGTCTCCGGGTGGATTACATCCTCGGCTGCCACAACACCGATGATTCTGTTTGACAATCCAAGCTTTTTGTTGTATTTGTATCTGCCTACCTTTGCAAGGTCATATCTCTTTGCGTCAAAGAACAAGGAATTGAGAAGGTTCTGCGCGCTCTCAACTGTAGGAGGCTCGCCCGGTCTCAGCTTCTTGTATATTTCTTTCAATCCGTCCTCATAGTTGTCAGTGGTATCCTTTTCCAGAGTCTTCAAAAGTCTCGGATCAGGTCCGAAGATGTCTATTATCTCCTGGTCAGTACCAAAGCCAAAGGCTCTCAAAAGAGTAGTCACTGTCTGCTTTCTTGTACGGTCTACTCTTACGGATATTATTTCATTTGAATCTGTCTCATACTCAAGCCACGCTCCACGATTCGGGATGATCGTGGTTGCAAACAGCTTGTTGTTTGACTTGTCTACGGTCACCTCATAGTAAGGTCCCGGAGAACGTACAAGCTGCGTAACTACTACTCTCTCCGCACCGTTGTATATAAAGGTACCTTTTTCTGTCATCAGAGGGAAGTCTCCCATAAATACTTCCTGCTCCTTGATCTCGCCGGTCTCCTTATTTATCAATCTTACACGCACCTTAAGCGGAGCCGCATAGGTTGCGTCTCTGTCCTTACATTCCTCCTGCTCGTACTTCGGAGGGTCATTAAGGGAATAGCCTATAAATTCCAGTACCAAATTTCCCGCATAATCCTTTATCGGGGAAATATCTTCGAATACCTCATTGAGTCCTTCCTTCAAGAACCAGTCATATGACGCTGTCTGGATCTGAATAAGGTTTGGCATCTCCGCTACTTCCTTGATTTTTGAGAAGCTCATACGGGTTTTTCTACCTACTTTTACCGGGTGTAGCATCTTCATCACTCCTTAACTTTAAAACAAAAAGATTTACATGGCAGTTTGATATTATACTATAGTCTTGTCAATAAAGCAAGCTTTTTTTGCAAAAGTCAAGTATTTTTTTATTTGAGTTTTGCCTTTTAATTGTAATGTCTGAAACAGCAGTTTCTGCCTAAAAGCTGCAAAAAATTACAAAGACCCGGAAAATACAATCTTCCGGATCTTTTTGCTTTTAAAACATCATTGAAACTTTAAGGCTACACCTTTCTACGTGAGGATAAGTCAGCACTTAGTAAATAATTCTACTTTATCCTCAGCGTACGCATCGCATTCAAAACCGCTATCACCATCACGCCTACATCAGCAAATATCGCCCACCACATATTCAAAAATCCAAAGGCTCCAAAGCCCAGGCAAATGAATTTTACGCCAAGGGCAAATACGATATTCTGGTAGACTATCGCAAGCGTCTTTTTTGAAATCCTCATCGCTATCGCAAGCTTTCCCGGATCATCATCCATGAGCACGATATCCGCCGCCTCTATAGCCGCATCCGAACCAAGCGCTCCCATCGCTACGCCCACATCAGCTCTCGAAAGCACCGGCGCGTCATTTATGCCATCTCCTACAAATACGAGCTTTTCCTTTTCGCCCTTTTCAGCTATAAGCCTTTCGACCTCACTGACCTTGTCTGCCGGAAGAAGCTCACTTTTCACATCATCGATTCCAAGCTCCAAAGCCACAGAATCCGCGACCTTCCTTGAATCACCTGTGAGCATGACTACCTTCTTTACTCCGGCTTTCTTCAAATCGCTTATAGCCTTTGCAGCACCCGGCTTTACCACATCCGAAATGAGTATGTATCCCGCATAGCTGCCATCTATCGCGACATGTATCTCCGTGCCTACGCTGTCGGGATGCGCGCAGCTTATTCCAAGCATTTCCATGAGCTTTGCATTTCCTGCCGCTACCTTCTGTCCCGAGACCAAGGCTGTCACGCCGTGTCCGCTTATCTCCTTCACATCCGTGACCTTTGCATTATCTATCTCGCTTCCGCAAAGCTCTCTATAGGCCTCCTTCAGGCTCTTGCTTATAGGATGGTTTGAAAAGCTCTCCGCGTAGGCTGCCGCCGTGAGTAGCCTTTGCTTCGCAGGCTCAGGGTCTTTTGCGGAAACTGCCGGGGCTATCTCAGTCACCTGGAATACTCCCTTTGTGAGGGTTCCCGTTTTATCGCAAACCACATATTTCGCCTCAGCGAGAGCTTCGAGATAGCTTGCGCCCTTTACCAATATGCCCTTTGCGGACGCTCCGCCTATACCCCCAAAGAAGCTGAGCGGAATAGAAATTACGAGCGCGCATGGGCAGCTGATTACAAGGAAGGTCAAGGCTCTTATAATCCAGTCTCCCCAAGCCGGCGAAGTCTTGAGTACAAAGAGCTTCACAAGTGGAGGAAGAATTGCGAGAAGCAATGCAGCTATGCATACTGCCGGCGTGTAGATTTTAGCAAATCTAGTGATAAAATTCTCGGTTCTGGCCTTCTTCATTGCGGAATTTTCCACAAGATCAAGGATTTTGGAGACCGTAGACTCGCCGAATTCCTTTGTTGTACGGATTTTGAGCACGCCCGACATGTCGACACAGCCGCTGATGACCTCGTCTCCGGCCTTTACCTCGCGCGGCAGGCTTTCACCTGTAAGCGCTCCGGTATTGAGAGAGGCGCTGCCTTCACATATCACGCCGTCGATAGGAATTTTTTCACCGGGCTGCACTATGATGATGCTTCCGACCTCAACATCATCCGGATCCACCTGCGTGAGCTTTCCGTCCTCTTCTATATTTGCATAATCAGGTCTGATGTCCATGAGCTGCGTGATATTTCGCCTGCTCTTGCCCACGGCATAGCTTTGAAAGAGCTCGCCAATCTGGTAAAATACCATAACGGCCGCAGCTTCTGTATATTCGCCCAAGGCCATGGCTCCCACTGTCGCCACTGCCATAAGGAAGTTTTCATCAAAGACCTCGCCGTGTATAATTCCAAGCACGGCCTTTCGTAAGATGTCATAGCCTATTATGAGGTACGGCACCAAAAATAGCAATAATTTCCAGTATCCGCTCACCGGCACAAAACAAAATGCTATAGTCAAGATTGCCGAAATAATTATCCGAATCAAAACCTTCTTTTGCTTTTTGTTCATCGTCAAAATCTCCCTTTCCCCTATATACTTCCGTCAAATTTCATCCGCAGCAGGCTGTCCCATCGCAGCTGCCCACCTCACTAATCTCTAATCCCAAACATCTGCCATCCAAGCTATAAGCTCCAAGCTCTAAACTCCAATCTCTCCTACTTAAAAAAGATCTCACAATCCGGCTCTACCTTTTTGCATGCCTTGAGGACATCCTTCATAACAGCTGCCTCATCCGCACCTTCCTCAAATTCAACCTTCATCTTCTGCGTCATAAACGCGACCGAAGCATCCTTTACGCCCTCTGTCTTCTTTGCCGCATCTTCCATCTTGAGTGCACATGCCGCGCAATCCACTTCAATTCCGTATGTCTTCTTCATTTTCTTTTTCCTTTCTTTTTTATTATAACTTTCAATTCATTTACCTATATACAGTTGAGCATTTGTTCAACTGACAATCATATTATAGTTGAGCAACTATTCACTTGTCAAGAAAAAAATAAAAATCTCCATACATAATAATAGAGATTTTTATCCTTTGCCAGCATTTGCCCCATCTACAAATAAGCATCTCGCAAATAAGACAAGCACTTCCGGGCATATAAGCGTATATAAGCCCTAGTGCGCATGCTCCACATGCGAATGCTCCACATGTGCCTGTACAAGCTCTATAACATCCGTCACATGCTCATCATCGAGCGAATAATATACATGCTTTCCGTCTCGCCTGGACTTCACTATCTTATTTGTACGCAGCAAGGCGAGCTGATGCGAAATCGCGGACTTCTTCATATTCAGGGATACCGCAAGGTCACATACGCACACCTCACGACGATCGAGCGCCATCACTATCTTTGCCCTGGTGGGATCGCCGAGAACCTTGAAGAGCGCGGAAATAGCCGAAATTTCCGCATCCGGAAGCATATTCTTCTGTATATCCAGCGCAACCTCCTCGTGAATGCTGTTGCAGTCGCATACCTGTTCTTTATCCGTCGCCATATTCTCTGCCTCCATACTTCCATCAATATTTTTAAGCAATAGCCTTGTCCCCAAAGCTATCGAGCGTTCTACAATTATTCATTTCTACGCTCTCGGGTGCGTCCTGTCGTAGACATCCTTTATTCTGTTTTTCGTAACAGAAAGATATATCTGCGTTGCGGAAATGTCCTCGTGCCCCAAGAGCTCCTGCAGCGATTTCAGATCCGCTCCGTTTTGTATCATGTGAACCGCGAAGGAATTGCGCAGCGTCTGGGGTGTGATTTTGCTCTCTATTCCTGCTTTTTTCGCGTATTCACGTATTAGCTTCCAAAGACCCTGCCTTGTGATTCTCTCTCCGCGATAATTCACGAAAAGCGCCTTTTCATCGAGCTTTTCGCGCACAAATTGCGGCCTTATATCATAGATATACTCCTCCAAGGCTACCCTTGCCGGCCTTCCTATCGGTATTATACGCGCCTTGCCGTGCTGTCCGTCGCAGGAGATGAAGCCCATCCGAAGATTTATATCTTCGATATTTGCCTCTATGGCCTCGCTTACCCTTATGCCCGTAGCATAGAGCAGCTCCAAAATAGCCTTGTCTCTGCGTCCTTTTGCCGTATCATCAGGAATAGAGAGAAATTTGTCTACCTCTTCTATCGTCAGAAACTCAGGCTCCGTCCTTTCAATACGAGGCGATCTTATGCTGTCTGTAGGATTCGCCTGTATAAGGTGCTGCTTCACCATATACGAAAAAAAAGCTCGCAAGGAAGCGATCTTGCGATTCACCGTAGCGGCTGACTTTCCGTTTTTCTTGAGCTGAATCAGATAAGCCACCACATCCGCGTTTGTTGTGTCCTTTATCGCCGTATCACCACGGCTTTTTAGAAATTCAGAAAGGGAAATAATATCTCTTTTGTATGCCTGTATAGTATTCCCGGACATTTTCTTGTCCTTTTCCAAGTAATTTAAAAACTGCTCAAGATATTCTTCCATTTTTGTCATTATACTCCAAATCGTGATTTTGCGAAAACGGCGGCTCACGAAGGTTTTCACATTCGCAAAGCCGCCCAATAAGTTTGCCTGTGCAACTATATTATTTTATTTCTTGTGCATTTGCGTGTCAATGACTTTCAACATTTTTTTTGCATCCAGAGGTTTTGCGATATGAGCATTCATGCCGGCGGCAAATGCGGCCTTCCTGTCCTCATCAAAGGCATTGGCCGTCATCGCTATGATCGGTACGCAAGCTTTGTCATGATCATCCAAAGCGCGTATAGCACGCGTAGCTTCATATCCATTCATCATAGGCATTTGAATATCCATAAGAATGAGATCGTAGTAGCCTGACGCCTGCGCCTTTACCTTGTCCAACGCCTCGCTGCCATCACACGCAGTTTCCACTTCAATACCCGCAGTCTCAAGTATCGCAAGCGCAATCTCCATATTCAGCTCATTGTCCTCGACAAGCAGTACTCGAAGGCCTGAAAGCTCTCTGCTCGCATGCGCTTCCTGCTCGGCTGCGTTTCCATGCACCATATCCCTTGTGGTGAGCATAAATTCCAGCGTAACTGTAAATGCCGTCCCCTTGCCGAGCTCGCTTTGCAATTTGATCTCTCCGCCCATAAGATCCACGAGGCTCTTTGTTATGGCCATGCCCAGTCCCGTACCCTGAGTGCGGCTCACGGTCGAGGATTTCTCCCGCGTAAATTGCTCGAAAATGTGCTCCTTAAACTCCTCACTCATGCCGATGCCGGTATCCTCGATGATAAAATCATAGTAGGCATAGCCTTCATGCTCTGAGCTTCTCTCACGCATGGTCAATGTCACCGTACCGCCCTCAGGGGTAAATTTGACCGCGTTTGCCAGGATATTCATAAGGACTCTGTTTACATGGAGCGCGTCCGCATATACGTAGATATCATCAAGATTTTCTGTCTTTTCTACATAGGTGAGACCCTTGGTTTCTATATCAGAGCGAACTACATCCTGAACAAGCTGCAGCTGCTCTCTTATGCATATCGGAACAGCCTCTATATTTACCTTGCCATTCTCGATGCGGCTCATATCGAGGACATCATTGATGAGGGAAAGGAGATGCTGACTGGACATCATGATCTTTTCAAGGTAAACTCGTATCTTCTCCTTGTCATCGATATTTTGCTCCGCCAGGTTTGTAAAGCCGATGATGGCATTCATAGGAGTGCGGATATCGTGCGATATGTTGAAGAGAAAGGCTCGCTTGGAACGATTCGCGGTCTCTGCCTTGTCCACAGCCCGAAGCAGCTCGGCGTTTTTCCGCTCAAGCTCCAGCTTATAGCCGTGCTCCTGATCCTGTTGCTCAGATATCAGTCTGTTTACCGAGCGCAATCTCATATATTGTACTATGGCAAGCGCAAATATATATAGGATGATAGCCGTAGCTACTACCGGCAAGGTATTTTTGTATATCTGCCGCTCCGACATATACGCACAGATATAAAACTCACGGCCGTGGCTGTATCTGCCGAAGTAGCGCTGCTTTTCGCCATCTTTTCTCAAGGTGAGCAGCTTATCAGACTGACCGCTTTCGCGGATATCATATATGAGCTTGTAATCAGCCTCGGATATATTGCCCTCAAGAAGGCTCCTGTCATTGGACGCGACTATCTCGGCTCCGTCCGTAATGACAAAGGTACCCCTTTGCTCCGGAGTATAACCATCTAAAATGTTTTGTATGGAAAGTATGGACTTTACCGCAAATTCCTGAATGGTATGCCTGTATACCATAACTGCGCCGGAGTTTGATTGCAAAACGGCAAGATCGATATATGAGGCATCCTCCAGCTTGATGCGTTTCATGTATATGTCATTATTATACTGCATCACATTTTTGATGGTATCTGTATTCAGCATGTGCCTAAACTGCTCATAGCCTATGCCGTCCTTGGTATATTCTGCGATCACATTGCAGCTTTTATCAAGCATAGTAATACCGGTAGCCGCAAGCTCCTTTGCGTGCTCTTGCAAATGCTCCTGCGTAGCTTCCTCCTGGCAGTCCCTTATCAGCCTCGCCGTCTCAGCCTTTCTCATAAGACTCTTTGCGGCTTCTGTGTCATTGAATTCGATGTATTTGCTGTATTGACTTTTTATATATGATATGTCCGTAGCAAGCCCCTCGTCACTGTTACGCTTGTCTATATGTGCTGTCACAAAGGCTACCGCAAGAGCCAGAGCAATGCCTGTCACTATGGCTACCACTAAAAAGGATTTACTGAAAACTGTATCCAGGCTCTTATTTTTCAAGGTCTTCACCTCCCAGATAGCTGTCAGTGTCATCGAGGTAACTTCTTATGATCTCTTCGAGAGTCCCGTCCTCGCGCATTGCGTCAATTGCGGAGTTTACCTTTGCGCATAGTTTTGCGTCACCATTTTTAGGGAATGCCGTCCCTACGCTGGCATACATTAGCGGCTCATCCAATATTGTAAATACGGTATTGTAGTCCTTCATATATTGGACAACAACCGGCTCATCAGCCACAAGCGCATCTATGTAATCACAGCCCAAAGCAGCAAATGGCAATGAGTTGTCCTCATAGCTTAAGACCTGAACATCCGCCGGAATATCTGGATTTCCATGCTCAAGCAATATCTTCTCCGCGATGCCGGCTGATTGGACAGCTATGCTCTTGCCTTGCAAATCCTGCAATGAGTATATGTCACCTGTGCTATTGACCACAACGACCTGATTGCTGCTCATATATGGTCCTACCCAAAGGTAGTCATCCTCTCGACCTTCTACAGTAAAGCCTCCCGTCACGCAGTCAACCTCTCCTGAGGCCAGAAGCTCGTCCTTATCCTCCCAATTTATACTCACAAAGCTGATATCATAGCCTATACGGTCAAAGGCCTCCTTAAGGATGTCCATATCAAGCCCTGTGGGATCACCGTTATTATCTAAATCTATGAAAGGCGGATAGTCAGAACTGCCTACTGTGATGACAGGACGCTCACTTTCCGTGCTTTGCTGCGCGTCTTGACCGCAGGAAGTAAGGCAGAGTAAAAAAAGCGTAAGTATGAAAAGAATTTGCAGAATTGCAGCTGGATTTTTCGTTTTTATGCTATTTGTTTGTATTTTGTTTGCGGTCGTTTTGTATGCCATCTTTGTCTTCCCTTCTGTTGAAACCGGGGGGGCAGCTTTACATGCACTTTTCCGGTATGTGACGGCGGATATATGTACCTTTTATTGTAGCGGATTTTTCAGAAAATTTCAAGATACTTATAAATATTTTGGAGGCTTCGATTCCCTTCTTTTTATGATAAAAATACCGCCGGCTCCTGCCGACGGTATTTTTATCTGGAGCAAGTGAAGGGAATTACACAGGCTCCTTTTGGAGCCTGCCGCCCTTCGGCTCCCCTTTCGGTCGCCTCGGGCCGCGGCCTACGTGAAAGCCCACCGGGCTTTCACGCTTCACGGCCCGCGCCCTTTCGGCTTCGATTCCCTTCTTTTTATGATAAAAATACCGCCGGCTCCTGCCGACGGTATTTTTATCTGGAGCAAGTGAAGGGAATCGAACCCTCCTCTCAAGCTTGGGAAGCTCGCATTCTACCGATGAACTACACCTGCGTGATTTAAAGGCTTGCGGGTCGCGGGTCGCGACTCGCAAGTTGTATTTTACTATATCAAGGGCTATTTGTCAAGCTCCTTCATTGCTTTTACGATAAGCGCCGGGATTTTTCGGCAGGCTGCCTCGCTGATGCCTGCAAGAGATACTCTTATGCCCTTTGCGAAAGGGATAAGGAATACGTCGTATTCCTGCAGCTTGGCTGCCAGTGTGTCCGGATCCGCATACGGAACCGAAGCAAAGAAGCCCGAGTCAAACGGAACCATCTTGAGTCCTACCTTTGCTGCCTCCTCTTCAAAGGCCTTGCCTCTTCTGTGCAGCATCTCGCGCGCCTCTCTTCTCTCCGCGTCTACCTTTTCCATAAGCGCGGGATCATCATAAATCTTGGAGAGCACCATCTGTGCAGGGCGCGAGCAATTTGACCAGCTGGCTCTTGAAGAATACTCGCATACCCTTCTAAATTCCTCCGCTATCTCCTTTGTAGGCGCCATGCATATGAGCGCGCCGCCTCTCATTCCATAAAGCGTAAATGTCTTTGACATGCTATATGCCATAAGCGGCAAAATATTTTCAGGAAGTCCCGTAAGTATAGGCAAAAACTTTCTGACCTCGTCTCTTTCGCCTGCGAAGTCGATATAAGCAGCATCTACCAATATTGTCATTTTCTTCTTGCCGTCCGCCGTCATTTCCTTTGCCGCGTCCACAAGCTGCTGCCACTCATCCGTAGTCAGAGAATAACCGGTAGGATTATGTGCCGGAGAATTTATAATCGCTATGAGGCTGCCCTGCTTTTCAATAAGAGCCGACGCCTTTTCCTTAAAATCCGCGATATTGAAGCCGCCCTCCGCGTTTGTAAGCTCAAATGTTGTGAGACTTCTGCCCTGCTCCTGTGCGATATTATTATATGCCGGCCAGTGCCAATCGCTTGTAAGCACAACATCGCCAGGCTTGCTGAAATTCGATATAGTATTTCTGATAGCGCCTGTACCGCCGGGAGAAGCTACCGCCTCCGCGTAGCAATCAAGCTCATAGCTTCCGAAGGCCGCCTTCTTTACAGCCTCTCTGAATGCCGGTGTACCGCATATAGGCGCATACTCCGCATAATCCGTAGGCGCAAGATTCTTGAGCACATCTACAACAGATGAAAGCACCACCATCTTGCCATTCTCATCATAAAGAGCGCCCAATGTAGCTGTTATGACATTCTCCTCGCCCTTTACCGCCATAGCCGCCTTGGCCTGACCGTTGATTTTGAAAATCTTGTCTTCCGCCGGGATTTTCCTGCCATTCTGTTCCGCGAAAATAAATTCTGCCATGTGTTTTTGCCTCCTTACACATAATCTACTACAAATTTGCCATGCCGCAATGTGCGCCACGCAAATTCCTCACAATTTGTCAAGTACATCTTCATAGCTATTTTATCGGTTCTCCGGCGACATTCAGTCCTATCGCCGAGCCGTTTTATACCAAATCTTCCTTTTCTGCCTTTTTATTTCTCTTCATAAGGGCAGGCACTGCCTCACGAGCGTCTATTTCCTCATTTATCACCTTGTATATCATCTCAGTGATAGGCATCTCCACGCCCACGCGCTTTGCAAGCTCATAAGCAGCCTCTGTCGTATACATGCCCTCTACTACCATGCCCACCTTTTCGATCGCCACGGACGGCTTTACGCCCTCGCCTATCATCATGCCGCAGCGTCTGTTTCTGCTGTGCACGCTCGTGCATGTTACGATGAGGTCGCCTATTCCGGTGAGTCCCGAGAAGGTGTGAACGTCGGCACCCAGCTTTACGCCGAGTCTCGCCATTTCCGCGATTCCCCGAGTCATCATCGCAGCCTTTGCATTGTCGCCAAAGCCCATTCCGTCTGAAATTCCGGCTCCGAGCGCGATTATATTCTTGAGCGAGCCTCCAAGCTCCACTCCCACGATGTCGTCATTTGTGTATACCCTGAAAAAGTCCGTCATGAAAAGATCCTGTGCTTCCTTTGCCACCTCAGCGTCCTTGCAGGCAACGGCGACTGTCGTAGGCATAGCCTTGATGACCTCCTCAGCGTGCGAAGGCCCCGAGAGCACCACATAGCGGCTCTCCGGGATTATGCCCTCAAGTCTTTCAAAGGCTATCTCTGACATTCTCTTGAGGCTCTTTTGCTCTATGCCCTTTGCCACATTTACTAGCATCATCTCCGGCTTGAGATAAGGAATCATGCCCTCAAGTCCGCTTCTGAAATGCTGAGCAGGCACCGCGAAAAGAATCACATCCGCGTCCTTTGCAGCCTCCTCATTTGTATCCACCATGCGGATGTTGTCGTGCAGCTTCACACCCGGCAGATATTTTCTGTTTTCGCGAGTCTTTCTCATATCCTCAAGGTGGTCCTTGTTGAGGTCTGAAATTCTCACATCATAGCCCTTGCTCGCCAAGGTCTGCGCCAGCGCTGTACCCCAGCTCCCGGCTCCTATTACTCCTATTTTCTTCATTTCTGTTCTCCTATATTAGAAATATTATACTTTATCAAATTATTTATTGTAAGGAAGATTTGGGGTGGTAGCTGGCTGCAGGCCCTTGC